>CAUPUT010000026.1:0-11798 GCA_963514615.1 uncultured Treponema sp. | reverse complement strand
AAGTGCCAGCAGTAAGATTTTTTTAGACTTTAAGTAAATATTCGTTTTCCTCATTGGATCCTTCAAGCTCCGGTACTTCAATGTTGGGATAATCGCTCTATAAAATATAATGCCGATTATAGCAATTGTATACTATAACCGGCATCGAATTCAAAGGATAAAATCAGTTATTTGCTGATATCTTTGATGTAATCCGGAGCTTTCGGCGTAATGGTTTTTGCCGCTTTAATTTCGTCGATTAAGCAGTCACGGATCGGAACGTATGTTTCGACGACGTTCGTTGCCTTCGAGAAATCGTATTTATCGCCGCCGGTAAACATAAAGTCATTGACAACAACCTTATATGTTTTATCCATATCGAGCGGAGTACCGTCTGCCAATGCGATAGAAGTTACTCTACTTTCAAAAGGCTTGGTACCATCGTATTCAACCTTTAATCCTGCAAACTGTCCGTCTGTGATATTCGGGTTCATAATACCGTGATCGATAGCTTTTTTGATTTCCGAACCGGGGAGATCGAACACTACCAAGTAGTTGTCGAACGGCATGATTTCGTACAGATCGCCGACGGTAATGTTTCCCGCCGCAAGCGTTCTGCGTAATCCGCCGCCGTTTTGAATGGCGATGTCCGCTTTGCCTACTTTCCGCTGAGCTTCGGATGCCCATACGCCGAGCAAGGTGTTGCTGCCCTTATCTTTTCTTTCGTGCGTAAACTCGGCAGCAGCGGTACCGATTACTTCGCTCAAGATCGGTTTTAAGTCTGCATCGTATTTCGCATACACTGTCTTACCGGCTTCATCCTCGACGATAGTGTCTTTGTGTTTCCAAATTTCATCAACAGCGGGAGTAATGGAAGAGACTTTTTTATTTTCATCAAAGGTGATGCTGAGTTTTCCGACTGCACGTCCGTAGCAGTAAGCCTGCAGAATCGGCATACCGTCTACAACGCCCTGTACTGACCGGTGGCTGTGAGCCGATAATACCGCATTTAAGCCCTTAATTTGAGCAAGGGCGACTGCATTACCGGTGATTTCTTCACCCTTCTGATCGGAATCGATGTGAGTTAATGCGATAATGGCATCCGGTTTCCCTTCTTTTGCTTTTCCGGCCAATAGGTAATCAACCCATTGCTGTCCTGCTTTAACGGGATCGGTAAACTCCAAGCCGCTGACATGTTCCGCTTTTGTTAAACTGACTGTATCGGGATGAGCTAAACCGACAAATGCAATTTTATAACCGCCTTTAGTGATAATCGCGTACGGCTTTGCCCATGAGACAGGCTTTTTGGTGTTTTTGTCGACGATATTTGCCGCCAAGAAGGTAAAATTGCCATCTTTCTGCCATTCCTTCATGTGCTTTACGCCCCAGTCGAATTCATGGTTACCGACAGCGGAAATCGCTACGCCCATCGCCTTCATCATTGCGGAAACCGGTGCACCGTAGGTCAAATTGGAAATAGCGGTACCTTGATAGTTATCGCCGCCCGCTACGACAATCGTATTCGGGTTTTCCCTTTGCGCGGTGTGCACATAGCCCAACATCTTTGCCATACCGGCATTTTTCCCTTTACCGGGGCGGGCATCTTCCGCGACATTACCGTGGAAGTCGTTGAAGAGAAGCACATCCACCTGATTCGCCGGTGCTGTAGCTTCAATAGTGTTGTATTGCATCGGTACGGGCGCGGGAACATGTTCCGGCTCAGTCGTTTTACACGACGGGAACAGCATAAATGCAGCCGCCAATGCAACAAACAGTGGTTTAAAAACTTTTTTCCGTGTCATTTGCATACTCCTATAAAAAGTCAAGAAGAAAGTATCAACTTTCGATTGACTTTTTACGCACGTTCGCAACGAAGTGAGAACGTGCATATAATATACAAGTTTGCATTACGCAAACTTGAGTAAATAAAAGCTGTGCTGTTTGTACAGCTTTTATTTTACACTCCTCCTACTGTTCAGTGTAAAACGGATAGTCAAAAAAAGCAAGGAAAAAGCGAGAAAAAATGAGAGTAAACGCATCAGACGTTTACCCTCAAGTATTATTTATTTTTTTACCAAGTCGGTTGCGAATATCTTTATCATAATGATAACTGAAAGCACTACGACAATTCCGTCAACGAGCGGCATTGCGAGCCATACGCCCCGCGCTCCGAAAAAATGCGGCAGTATGAGTACGGCAGGCACAAAGAGCACCAACTGCCGCGAGATCGCTAAAATACCGGCGGGTTTCGGCTTGCCGATGGCCTGAAAGAGCGTCATATTCAATATCATAATTGCAAGCGCGGGGAAGATTATCATGGCAATAACGGCATTGGTTTTTCCTTGTGCGACGAGCACGGGATTATCGATAAACAATCCGAGTACCTTTTCGGGACTGAGTAAGAAAATACCCCATGCAAGTACTGCAAGCAAAAGGCCGAAGCCGTAAAACATACCGGTGCCCTTTTTTACCCGATCAAAAAGCCCTGCGCCGAAGTTCGTACCGACAAAGGGCTGAAAGCCTTGACTTAATCCCCACAGCGGAATAAAACTCAACATCAAATAACGGAAGAACGCACCCATTAGAACCACCTGATCTTCTCCGCCGTATTTTTTCAATGTCGAATACATAACCGTTTGCTGTACCAGCGAAAGAACTTGCATAATCATCGCAGACATACCGATTGCAATTGTTTCTCCGACAATCGATTTATCCGGTTTAAGGGTTTTAAAGCGAACATTTTTGCTGAAGCACAAAAAGTAAAAAAAGCTGACCAATGCGAAAACCGCCTGTGAAATAACGGTGGCAACGGCAGCGCCGGCAATTCCTTGTTTGAACACGATAATGAACAGCGCGTCAAGCACAATATTCAGCACGGCGCCGGATCCCATGATAATCATCGCAAGCGCAATTCTTCCTTCTCCGCGCAGTACCATATTCGAAGCCTGTCCGAAGTTTACAAATATGGAGCCGAGGTACACAATCCGTAAATATTGCACACCCATTGCGTGCATTTCCCCTTCCGCCCCGATAAGGGTGAGAAGCTGCGGCGCAAAAATGTATCCGATTATCATTACTACTGAGGACATCAATACCGACAACATCAAGACGTTTCCCATCACCGCATCGATGGTTTTTTGGTCTTTTCTGCCGACTGCACGCGATAAAATCGATGCGGAACCAATCCCGACCAATACCGCAATACCGTTATTTACCAGCGTAAAAGCATAGGCAACGCTGATCGCACCGAGTGCTTTTTCGCCTACATACCGTCCGACAAACATTGCGTCGACGAAACTGTACAAACTGATTACCAGCATACCGATGATTCCCGGTACGCCCAACTTTAACATGAGCTTGAATATATTTCCCGATACAAGCTCCTCTCGTTTATCTGCCATAAACACTCCTCAAAATTCAACAGTTGAACAAAGCATAGACTTTGTAAGCTGTTGGATTCTTAAAACAATAACTGACGGCATCGTCAGCTATTGAAAATATATACAAATAGAGATAGATTGTCAACTACGCGCAACAGTGCTGTCAGAGTGAGGCCAGCAAACACACTTTGTAGGTTGTGCTGAAAATATATGATAAAAAGATATTGATATTTTTAAAATTTATATTTGCCAATATGGAAATCATCGTATATAATTGAAGATATTATCGCATTATGATGTGCGAAAACCATTTTCTAGGAGTTCTTATGAGTACAAAAAAGAACAAGGAAATCTCGGGATTTCTCAAGGGTGTTGAAAGGATCGGGAATAAACTACCTCATCCGGCGATGCTTTTCTTTATCCTCAGCATTATCGTTGTCATTATTTCCGCCATTGTAGCGGCTGTCGGTGCGCCGGTTACCTATTTTGACGCGAAAAAAGGGCAGGAAGTAACGATAAAGGCTGTTTCGCTTTTGAATGTCGATGGATTTCGCTATATTTTGAACAGTGCAACGAAAAACTTTACCGGTTTTGCGCCGCTCGGGACGGTATTAGTCGCAATGCTCGGTATTGGCGTTGCCGAGTGGACAGGACTCATCAATACCTCGTTGAAAAAGCTTCTCACCAATATTAACCCTCGGTTACTGACTGCCGTTGTCGTTTTTGCCGGTATTATGAGTAACATTGCTTCCGATGCAGGCTACGTTGTAGTTATTCCGCTCGGTGCTATCGTGTTTGCAAATGCAGGACGGCATCCGCTTGCAGGTCTTGCCGCAGCCTTTGCCGGTGTTTCGGGAGGTTTTTCCGCAAACCTCTTGCTGGGAACTACCGATCCGCTGTTAACCGGTATCACTATTGAGGCGCTCCACAATGCCGGTATGGACATCCCGCTTGATCCTACCTGTAACTGGTACTTTATGGTCGTTTCAACATTCTTGTTGACAATTATCGGAACCTTGGTAACCGAAAAGATCGTAGAAAAGAACTTAGGCGAATACCACGGCACCTATCAGCCGGATAATATGCCTGTTTCCGCTGAAGAAACAAAAGGGTTAAAGCGTGCCGGTATTTCCATTCTGATTATGGTGGTCATACTTGCAATCGGCATGTTCGGCTTACCCGGCCTTCCGTCCCTTGCCATTTTAAGCGAAGTAAATCCCAAAACAGGCGTAAGTTCTCTCAGCAACTTTATGCACGGCGGTCTACTCCCCGTTATTTTAATCCTTTTCTTGGTACCCGGTTTAGTATACGGTAAAACATTGGGAAAAATTAAGAGTTCCGGAGACCTCGTAAAAGGAATGACCCACGGAATGAGCTCAATGGCCGGCTACCTCGTACTGGCATTCTTTGCAGCACAGTTTGTCAGCTACTTCGGTAAAACGAACCTCGGAACCATTCTTTCTGTAAACGGTGCCAACTTCTTAAAGAGCATCGGATTTACCGGCTTACCGCTTATCATCGCATTCGTAATTATTTCCGCTTTCTTGAACCTCTTTATCGGTTCCGCCTCTGCAAAATGGGGAATTATGGCGCCGATTTTCGTACCGATGATGGTAAACCTCGGCCTTTCACCGGCTTTAACGCAGGTTGCATATCGTATCGGCGATTCCAGTACCAATATCATCACTCCGCTGATGAGCTACTTTGCGATGATCGTCGTCTTTATGAAAAAGTATGATGAGGATTCCGGTCTTGGAACATTGATATCGATAATGTTGCCGTATTCAATCGCGTTCCTGCTTTCATGGCTCGGCTTGATGATTATTTGGTATGTAACCGGCTTACCGCTCGGTCCGGGAGCATTCTTAACACTGTAAGATTTCGGATGTTCGTGTTCTCGCAGTGTAAGGCTTTTGAGAAGGGCAACCGCATTAAAAATGTTTTTTAGCGGGTGCCTTCCTTCTGTGCGAAATTTCATAGGGAACCTCTTAAAACCTCAGTTTTGAGAGGTTTTCCTTAGATTTAGATGCGATGTTTAAAATTAAGTCGTTGCTGTATAAAGACTTAATTTTAAACTCGTCGGGGATGTTCCGAAAGTAACCAACTTTTGGGACATCCCCATCGCTGCTGTATAGAACTACCGCCATCCGTGGCGGGTGTATTAATCGTCAAGTTTTCTTTCGGAAACTTGTGTATCGATGTGTGCACTTTTCGCGTTTGCGCCTTGTATCCGGTATCACTATTTTCAAAAGGAGTTTGCCCTGAGTAAGTGATCGGGGTACTCAATCGACCATAAAAAAAGCCCCTGCGGAGGGGCTGTTTCCCCCGCATTTCGGCGGTCTCTTGAACGGAGAACAGCCTCAAAATCCTCTTTTGTACCGTTCTGCTGTTCATAATGCAGCAAAGTTCCGGTTATAGAGCGTACCATGCGCCACAAAAAGGCATTGGCGGAAATTTCAAAAACCAAAAATTCCCTATCGGTAAAAAAATGTGCAGAATAGATGCAACGTGATTTGCTTTTGCTTTGGTCTCCGGCGGCAGCGAATGTTGTACAATCCAATTCGCCGGACAAAACGCTTGCCATCTTGTTAAGCAGGTTAATATCCGGTTCTCGCCGTATGTGCCAGCAATAAGGTAATTGGTGTGCAAAGGCGGTTTTCCCGCAGTGAATAAAATACCGGTATGTGCGGGACCGAGCACTAAAACGGGCATGTAAGTTATCGGAAACGTGTGTTGCTTCCATAATCCGTACATCCTGAGGCAGAGCGGAATTAAGAGCCGGAACAAAACGATCCGGTTTAATCCGTGCTATATCGGTAAAAAAATGAGCAGCCTGCCCGCAAGCGTGTACTCCCGCATCGGTTCTTCCCGAACCGAAAAGTTCAACGGGGTGCTTATGTAACAGTGCCAATGCCCGCTCGATTTCCCCCTGCACGGTACGGAATGACTCTTTTCCGCGCTGTAACTGTTTTTGCCATCCGTGGAAGTGTGTGCCGTCATACGATATCCGAAGCAGAATATTCCGCCGGAAAATAACCGAATCAGTCGTCATCCGTTTCGTTTAGTTCAAGCTTCAAAGAATCATAGAGGGTACGGGCATGTTCCAAAATCGGACCGGGCTTATTCTTGGAAGATTTTCCAAGTCCGAACATTTTTGCCAATGCGATTTTATGCATTCCCAGCCGCTTCAACCGCGCTTCGATATCCTGCCGCTGCCCGTATCGGTACTCCAGTAATGCTCCAAGATAAATAACACCGTCATACCCATAGTTTTTATCTACATCAGGACCGAACGATTTTAACCCTGCTATCATCTCTTTACCGGTTGTTTCCAACTCAAGTGCTCGCCGATACAAGAACAGCGCTTTTTGATAAAAGAGTTTTGAAATATAGGTATAGTTTTCCTCCGGTTCTTTTTCTCCGAGTGTCGAAAAAAGCCATGCGGCACGAAGCGCACATATTGCCTGTTTAATAGTAGGAGAATATTTTGCATCAAAATGATCATAGCAGAGCAAGGCAAGATAATAGGATGCGGCTCCCGAATGGAGTGTTCTGGCAGTATTAAAATCGACACGGCCGAAAAGATTTTTTACTGCGCTATAGCGTTCGTTCATGGCTTCAAGCAATTTTTCGGCGATCGGTTTTTCGATAACTCTGAAATCCTGTGTAAAACCTGTGTACAGACACTGCGGACAAACAGTCATACTGTAGATAAGCGGGTATATCTCTCCGTATTTTGCCGACGGTTCATATAAACGGCGTAATTCTTCCGTTAAATCGCCCGCGATAACACGACCGCCGCCGGAATACATCTCTTCCCGTTTAAATTTTCCACCGCATACGGGGCATTCAATCTGATCTTTGGAATAATAAGAAATGGATACTTCTTTTCTGTTTTGTTGATCTTCTTCACGTTTCATACTACGGAATCTCCTTTTAAACCTGCAGGGTATTCACAAAAGTTTCAATTTTATCGGTACTCGGCTGCTAACTTTCCAGTATAACAGCTGCAATAGCCATATTGCTTTCATGGGTTAGAGAAAGATGGATACGACTGCCGTGTATACGCTCAAACGGTATTGCTGCATCTCCTAGGAGTGTTAATTCAGGTTTTCCGTTCGGATTATTGGTAACGAGAATATTTTTTAATGTTATCCTTTTTAATCCTGTACCAAGCGCCTTCCCGTACGCTTCCTTCGCGGCAAAACGAGCCGCTAAAGAATAGGCAGCGGTTAAACCTCTGCTTTTGGTCTCCATCAATTCCTGCGGATGAAAAAAGCGGGCAAGCAGTCCTTCATCTTCCATCCACCGCCGTATGCGATTTATATCAACGGCATCTATTCCGAATCCGACAATCATCTATGCATCTCATCATCTTCCGAGGCTTCTGTAACTTCCGCCATTATTTGTACCGATTTCGGGTTTATCTGCAGTATTTTCAGTTTTGAATACTCTGCCGATAATACCGGTACAACGGGCAGCGTATAAACTCCGGGTTCGATAATACTTTCACATGCTACCTTTAATATATTTTCGGAAGGATGCCATGTTTCCAGCAGTTTTTTTGGACCTTGTACTTCCAAACTGCCGGTTTTTATATCAGCCGTTATCGACAGCTCTTTATTTTCCTTTTCAAAATAGATGGGGATATTATCAAACTTTTTTTGAATAGTTGTTTCGCTAATTTTAACCATAGACTGTACTTGAGCCTTGCCGACAATGGAAATCAACGGATTGTTGTTGATGATGGCGGCTGTTCCCGAAAAACCGCTTGTACGCGCTTCTATCGAAAGCGGCTCAGTTACAAGTTCATTGATTTTTTCAACAAGTTCGGCGGAACCTTCAATTTCAACGGTATCCGGTTCAAGAGAGCTTTCGATCACCTCATATCCGTCAGCGGGGATTCCTCTAAGGGAGAGTGAAACGGGAACCTGCTTACGTATGTTTGTCGCCAAGCGAAGTGTTAAAATTGCCGGTTCCGTGCTGATCTCCATATTACCGATTGGTGTTACCGTTCCCGCCAACCGAATTTTGATTGGTATTCGATACGTTCCCTCGGTTTTAAAATCCGATATATTGATAAAAGCGGTAATATCATTTTCTCCGATAGAACCGATTCCGGTAGCGTCTCCCCATATCGTAACTTTTATTTTAGCAGGATATTGCTCTGCCGGTGCAAGGGATCCGTTGTTTTCGACCGTAAGCGGAATAATAAGAGAACGTCTATCTAAAAGGGTTCCTCGATAAAACTCCGATAAGAAAACGGCAAAGACAAGGCAGATAATTTTAACCGGCCAATTTTCGATCAGCCGGAGCAATATTTGTTTTATATTCATAAAGCGCTTCCTTCGGATGTCTCGGCAGTTTGAGCCTTTGCTTTGACCTTGAGGAGATAGGTCAGTTCCGATTCGATATTGTCCGTGGTAAGGTCGTAATACAGCTTTGAATCGTACGCGAGACTGATTGCTCCCGATTCTTCGGAGACGACAAGCACAACCGCATCGGTCTCTTCTGCAATACCAAGCGCTGCGCGGTGCCGTGTTCCGAAGCTCTTGTTGATATCCTCCTGCTTGGTAAGCGGCAGATAGCAGCCCGCCGCAACAATACGTCCGTTGTCGATAACAACCGCACCGTCATGCAGCGGAGTATCGAATTCAAAAATAGTAACAAGGAGATTTGAGCTGATTTCCGCATTGATTCGGGTAGCGGAAGGATTTTCGATTATTTCTTTTAAATTATTTTGCCTCAAGAATATAACCAGCATACCACGGCGTTCTGCAGAAAGGCGTTCGGCAGCGGTTAATACATAATCAATATGGCTATGCTGGGAACGGGAACGCCTGAACCAATCGTTTTGCCCCATCGTCAGGAACATTCTTCGCAGTTCGGGCTGAAAGATAATCGCCGCACCGATAACAACTCCTGTTGCGAGCATATTCAATATCCAAAGCATTGTCGTAAGGTGCAGTAGAAATGCAACTGCGTAAATAAGGAGCATTAATAAGGCGCCTTTCCCGAGCTGTGCGGCCTGCGTTTTAATCAATATCTGATATGACTTATACATTAGAAATGCAAGAAGGAGCACATCCAACACCGGCCCGATATAGGAAAGATAGAACGACAGCATATCCCTAAGTAGTTCCATATTTTTGCAATTCCTTTAAAACCTGTAATATTTTATGCGTTTCCGCAACATCATGGACTCGCACGATAGATGCTCCTTGCTGTACTGCATACATTGTCGCAGCAAGAGTTCCGGCAAGTCTTTGTTCGGGAGTGTCGCCGGTAACGGCGCCGATAAACGACTTTCGTGAAAGGCCTGCTAAAAGCGGGTATCCCAAACCTGTAAAACATGCACTTGCCGCAACCAGCCGGTAATTATCTTGAGCCGTTTTTCCAAAGCCGATACCGTAATCGATAATGATACGATTACGCGCTATTCCGCAGTTTAAAGCATACGTTGCCCGTGCTTCAAGATAGTCCCGCACTTCCGTTACTACATTTCGATACCGCAACATATTTTGTTGCATATTCGACGGTATTCCGCGTTTATGCATCAGGACAACCGCACCGCCTTCTTCCGCAATCAATTTACCGAGATCGGAATCGTCGGTCAGTGCCGAAATATCATTACACAGTGTTGCACCGGCTTTAAAAGCAGCCTTCATTACCGACGCTTTTCGTGTATCTACCGATATGGGAACAGCACTCCGCTTTCTCATCGCTTCGATAAGGGGGATAACCCGTTCAAGTTCTTCTTCTGCGCTGATATATGAAGAACCGGGGCGTGTAGATTCACCTCCGATGTCGATAATGTCGGCGCCTTCCGCTTCCAAAGCTAATGCACGTATCAAGCTTTTTTCCAAACTTGTTGAACGGCTCGGCTCATAGAACGAATCGGGAGTTGTATTGACGACTCCCATGATAAAAGCCGGTAAATCGGTTTCTATTATATGCCCTTTTCCGCAATCAAGCTGCAACCGCATAACGGATTATAACAGATTTTCCGGCTCTTGTCCTAGAGTCTGCACAAAAGGAAGCGCTCCGCCATATTGATGATCATTCTTGCATTTTTTTATACAATAGAGTATATTTTTATCGGATATAAAGCTAGGAGAGGGCATCCGACGCTCCGAAAGATACAAAATAAACCTGTTCGGAAACTTTCGTTTCTGAACAGGTTCTGAACAGGTCTAATATATGCTTCGAGCTCGACAAGTGTATGAACACTGCCCCTCACATAACGGAGGAATACAATGGTTAAAACGGTCAGAGATGTAGATCTTCACGGCAAGCGTGTTATCATGCGGGTCGATTTTAATGTTCCGATGAAGGACGGTGTTGTGCAGGACGATACGCGAATTGTCGCGGCATTACCGACTATCAAATATATTTTAGAGCAAAAGCCGCGCTCGCTGGTGTTGATGAGCCATCTCGGCGATCCTGCCAAAGATTCAAAGAAAGCTGCCGAAAAAGCGGCTAAGGACGGCAAGCCGTTTGATAAAGAGGCCTACATCGCCGGTAAGCATAAGATGAAGCCGGTAGCTGCCTATTTGGAAAAACTGTTAGGTACACCCGTTCGGCTTGCCGATTCCTGCAAGGGACAAAAGGCGGTAGTCGATGCACTTCCCGAAGGCGGTATCTTGATGCTTGAGAATACGCGCTTCCATCCCGAAGAAACCTCGAAGGACACTGCAGAACAGGAAGCGCTTGCGAAAGAGCTTGCCTCTTACGGAGATGTATACGTTAATGACGCATTCGGCACCGCGCACCGCGCTCACGCATCTACGGCAACCATCGCGAAATTTATGAAGGTAAAAGTCGCCGGTTTTTTAATGGAAAAAGAAGTTAAATATATTGAACCGATGGTAAAGAATCCGCCCAAACCGATGGTTGCCATCATCGGCGGCGCAAAAGTTTCTTCAAAAATTGCCGTACTGGACAGCCTTTTGAAAAATGCCGCTGCGCTGATTATCGGCGGCGGTATGGCGTATACCTTCCTTAAAGCGCAAGGCCATTCAATCGGGAAATCCTTAGTCGAAGATGATTTTATCGACACGGCAAAGAAACTTTTGGCCGATGCAAAGGCAAAGGGCGTTAAAATAATCCTGCCGGTAGATCATATTTGCGCCGCCTCTTTTGCCGCCGATGCAAAACCGGAAAGCGTGGACGGCTGTGACATCCCCGATTCGCTTATGGGAATGGATGTCGGACCTAAAACCATCGAATTGTACAAGACGGAAATCTTAAACGCAAAGTCCATCGTGTGGAACGGCCCGGTCGGCGTGTTTGAGTTTGAAGCTTTTGCCCACGGAACGGAAGCGGTTGCTCGCCTTGTGGCCGAAGCGACCGGAAAGGGTGCAGTAACGGTAGTCGGCGGCGGAGATTCCGTTGCGGCCGTCAACAAGTTCCATCTTGCCGATAAAATGAGCCATGTAT
>CAUPUT010000025.1:0-11853 GCA_963514615.1 uncultured Treponema sp. | reverse complement strand
CCGGCTACGAAAACATTCTCCGCGCAGTCGAAAAAGCGATGAAGCAAAACCTTGAGCAAAAATAAGCAACTGAAAAAGGCAGGAGCGTCGGAGTATTAAACCCTCGTACAAATGAAAAAGGCCGGAGCGTAAGGTTCGGTTTGAGTGTGGGGTTGCCGTTACTGACATTCTGCCATCAATGTCATCGTTCTTTCGGCAATGCGCGGGAGCTGCTTCAACATATCCTGCGAGACGGCTGTGTAATTGCGGATCAATTCGGCAGGGCTGCTGCCGAAGCGCTGGCGTTCCAGCCTAGCGTAAAAAATGCAAAACAAATCGGTTATTTCCCGCTTCGGTGCAAATACTTTCATAAGAATTTCTGTCAATTCGGTGTAGGTTGCGCTCAAAAAATACGCTTCATCTTTTGGCAGAGCTGCAAGGGTTGTGTCCGTACATAAGGCGTGTATATATTCACGGAGACAACGGTCAATGTTTGCATACCACGTCTCTACATCAGCGATTGCGTTTGTGAAAATCGGGTCGATACCGAGAGCAGTGTCATGCGGCGGTAAGTGTTTTTGAATCTTTCGCGCGTCTTTATATAATCGTTTTAGCTGTTTACGCAGTGCGGCAAGTCGCTTTTTGGGCGTATTGTGTGTTTTTTTTCCTAGTTTTCTAAGCAGTACCCATGATGCGGTGCCGAGAGCCGCAAGACAACCGATGCCAACGATAGCCGCACCGTATAATAAAAAATCGGTTCCCGGAGGCAGCAGCGGCGGCTTCGGCGGCTGGAGGCTTATCCGTTCACCGGTTCCCAAAAGCGAAGAGACGGAGATTGCCGGAAGTTTATTCTTTAGTTGTAAGAAAGTAAGATCGGGAAATTCAATATCGCCCGTTTCCCATGGAACAAAAGTAATAGCGAGATAGTGCCCTGCTTCCCGTGTAACAATCCGGATTTCGTTGATTGTCATTGCGTTGTTTTGTGTAATGTTTTTGAGCGGAATGGGGATATCAACAGTAAAGCCATGGCCGGTTAAAGCCTCATATTCTTGTTCGGATAGTAAAAAGAAGAATTGCGCCGTATCACCGACAAAGATATGCTGAGGAATCAGTATGCCACTCATAGTATCGTATCCGCCGACTGCCGGTACCGGTTAATGGGATGAATGCCGTATTTGCCGGTTAAAAAAAATTGATTTAAGATCTTTACCGTATTGCCGTTGTACGGAAGCACGAGCGGATATGCCCCGCAGCGGATGCAGGTATTTTCCCATAACTGTGTCTCTTCGGCTGCGCGGCGAACCCTATCCTGTTGAAATCGGTGAGAATTGGTCGGCAACAGCCGCTCAAGTCCCGTTTCGGGGTCGGTAAAGCGGACTATTCCTGCTGCAGGTAACGCCTCATCATAGGGGGCGGTAATGCGGACGGCGGCAACATCATGGCGGCGCGCCAATAGTCCCAACTCTTTTTCAAAATTTTCTACTTTAAAATCGGATAGAATGATAACGAGCGCCCGTTGTCGCAGCAGCTTTGCAGCCGCTTCAAGCGCAGGGGCTAAGGCTGTTCCTTTGTTTTTACTTCCCGAAACGGTAATCCGTTCCAGCGCATTCAGTATATGCAAACACGGTTCTCTGCCGCGCCGGAGTTGAAAGATCCGCACAATCGCTCCGTCAAAAGCAAGAAGTCCGGTGTAGCTGTGCAGGTGTTCTGCTGCAAAGGTAATCAGCGCCGTTGTCTCCAACAGTTTTTCTTGCAGCGAATGAACAGTGCTGCCTGCTTTCATCGACGCCGACACATCGGCAATTAGAAAAAGCCTCAAGTCCCGTTCTTCACGATAGAGTTTGACAAAGGTTTTATTGCTGCGAGCCATCAAGTTCCAATCGATACTTCTAATGTCGTCGCCCGCTTCATATTCCCGCAGCGCATCAAACTCAATACCTCTACCGCGGAAATGACTGCGGAAACTTCCGGCCTGCATTCCTTGTGCGATGGAGAGCGCCGCCAGCTGTAGTTGTTTTGACTGTTCCGCTAAATAACCGGTTTTCATCTGCCTCGTACTCGGAACCGGCAGCTATCCTGTGATAATTCTTTGCGGATGCCGGTTCTTGTAAGGCCTTGTCGTTTACATAACTTCAAGGAAGGGTACGAGTACGAGTCCTGTCGCATTTTTAAGTACGATATATACCGCTTTAGCAAGTGCAAGCCGGGTTGCTGCAACATCGGGATTCTCCGCGGCAAGAATGGGACAGTCATGATAGAAACGGCTGAATAGCTTGCAGACATCGTAGAGGTAACTTGTTATGAACATCGGTGCATACTGAGCTGCCGCTTTGTCGACTTGTGCAGGGAATTCTTCCAGTTTTTTCAGCAATTCCCACTCTATATCGGAGCTGAGCAGTTCCGGCTTACAAACACCGGTCTTTGCCTTTTTACCTTCTTCCGTATCGGCCTTACGCAAAATAGAAGAAATACGTGCACCCATATATTGGATATAGGGGCCGGTATTTCCATTGAACGAAAGGGATTCCGAAGCGTTAAAAAGCATATCTTTCATTGCATCCACTTGAAGCAGGAAGTAGTGCAATGCTCCTAGTGCGATTTTTTCCGCGACTTCTTCGGGATTTCCTACCGCATCTTCGCGTCCTTTAGAAGCAATCTCCTTTAACGCGCTGTTTTTTAATTCCGTAATAAGGTCATCCGCATCGACAACGGTACCCTCGCGGCTTTTCATTTTACCTTCCGGTAAGTTTACCATACCGTAGGCAAGGTGATATAAACCGGCATACCATTCGTAACCGAGTTGCTTCATTATATAGAAAAGCACTTTAAAATGATAAATTTGCTCGTTAGCTACTACGTAGATGAGTTTGTCAAACGGCCATTCGCCGTGGCGGGTTATCGCAAGTCCGATATCCTGTGTAATATACACCGATGTTCCGTCTCCGCGCAACACTAATTTCTTTTCAAACCCGATCGGTTTAAGATCTATCCAAATGGAGCCGTCCTCATCTTTATAGAAGATACCTTTTTTTAAGCCTTCCATAATTTCGGCGCGCCCTTTGCGGTATACATCGCTTTCAAAGAAAAGCTTATCAAATGAAACACCTGTGCGTTCATAGGTTTGCTGAATACCCTGCAACGCCCAATCGTTCATCGTCTTCCACAATTTTACCGTTTCGGGGTCGCCCGCTTCCCACTTGCGCAGCATTTCCTGTATTTCTTCTTCGGCTTCGGGATGGTCTTTACTGTACTTGTGGTACTGAACATACATATCGCCGACGAACTTATCGGGCTTGATTCCTTCTTTTATCGGATCGATACCGTTGCCGAAGAGTTGGTATGCAAGCATCGATTTGCAAATGTGCACGCCGCGGTTGTTGATGATGTTGGTTTTGTATAAATCCGCTCCGCTGAACCGGAGAATACGGGAGAGGCTTTCGCCGAGGGCATCATTACGCAGATGACCGAGGTGCAGCGGCTTATTGGTATTGGGGCTTGAAAATTCAACCATAATTTTCTTACCTGCAAGGGTATCGGTTTTACCGTAGTTTTCGTTTTGCCGGATAATCGTGTCGAGAATTTGAGCGGCCGTTTCACCCTTGGGTAAAAAGACATTAATATACGGCCCTACCGCTTTGACCTCTCCTTTGCCTTGCACTGTAGAATCAGCTTGTATCTTGGGTAACAGTTCCTCGGCGATTTTAGCGGGGGCAGACCGCAATATTTTTGCAAAACCGAAAAGCGGGAAACCCAAATCACCCAGATTCGGATCGGGGGGTGTTTCCATTGTTATCCGTTCTGCTGTAACGGCTTCCGCTCCTGCAGGCAGCATCGATGTTAATGCGCGTGCAATACTTTCTTTCCATAATAGCCGTGTATTATTCATAGTAACCTCACTTGTGGGAACTGCTAAAAACTTTCGATTTTAGAAACGCCCTTGTGTTTATTTATTTAAAAGAACCTCCGAAACTATCGGGTTTAAGAGGTTCTTATCAGTATAAAAAATTCCATCGCTTAGTGCAATACTATTTCCAATTAAGTGTTGTTAATTGCTAACATACCGATGTGGCCTTGGTTTGTTACTGATTTTGCGGGGATATACCCAAAAAGGGCAGAATGCGTTTGACCTAACTATAACAAGGTTGTTCCCAGCCGCTGTTTTATTTTTTCATTGGTAGTATGGGCATCGTAGTAAGCGGCTTTAAAGGTAATTGTATGTGCTTTGGTATCCCACAGTGTGAAATATGCAGGAAAATGGGTTTTATCGGCAAGCTCTGTTTCGCGGTTTGCGGTTGCACCGAATATGCGCGGAAATCCTACGCTGCCCGGATTGACGATAGCACAGTCTTTGTTGAGCGTGATTGTTTGTTCAGGTACCGGATATAATGCTCCGTATTCTCTCCGATCAACATAGTAGACAGCTGCTTGGTGGGTGTGTCCGCAAAAACAGAGTTTAAAGCCTTCGGCATATAAATATTGGAGTGATATAGCTGTTTCTTGTCCGCCTCGTAGATATTCGGTAGCAGGTTCCAGCGGAGACCCATGTACAAGCAGCGTCTTTTCGGATAAAAAATAAAGAGGGTGCAGACCTGCCAAAAAGAATCGGCTTTTCCACGAAATAAGCGGCGCGGTGTTTTTTAACGAAAGTCGTGCGTTTTTGCCGAACCAGCTGTTTGGGAGTCGTTTTAATAATCCTGCTTCGTGATTGCCTGCCAGAAGAATACAAGGACGGATGCGTTTTTTTAATTCTTTTAGTCGTTGAATGCACGCTTCGGGATCGGGGCCGTAGCCGACCATATCGCCGAGTGAGATAAAACCGTCGTACTGCTCTTTGACGGAATCCAGCACAGCGTTGAGTGCTTCAAGGTTTGCATGGATATCTGCCGTTACCAATATTTTCATACTGAGAGGAATTCATCATACCGTATGCCGGAAAAACTTACAACAAGGCTTTTTAATAACCTAAGGGATAGCTTTCAATCCGATTGGAAATTGCTTTCAGAAACGGAGCATTTTCTTGCATCCACCCCCTTACAGCAAAACTATGAACAACAGTTTGCGGTATGGCGTAAGCGGTTGCAGACGGCGCATAATGATGCCGCGCGTGCATCGGTACGAGAAGAAATTATTACATTGAGAAAATCCTTGCGCGTGGAAGGATATGATTTATCACTCGGTGCTATTCAGTTGATTGTAAACGAATTTGTTAACGATGATGCTGCGGCACATGGTTTCCGGCGGGTTGTGCTCTGTTTTTGCGATGCGGGGTTGTTTTGGCTATCGGGAGAAGCCAATCATCTTGAACTTGCCGGTGCGCTACAGGCCGAGTTGGAACGTAAGCGGCGATATGTTCATCCTGAAATGCATTATCTTTGGTTTTTATGGAAACGGAATGCCTTGCTGTTAAGCGGTTCCGCAACCGAAACAAAAGAAGCTTTTGAGCGCCTGCAAAAACGAGCTCAAGCAAACCCGCAAAAAATATTGCGCTACCTTAAAGCGTTATAGCATCAGGCTCGCTTGTCTTTTCGCCGTTATTTCAGTACCTTCATCCGTAATCAGCATACTCCTGATACAAAGCATCGGGGAGTAAACCTTTCGCATAGATAAAGACTCCGTTTATAAGCGGTGAGGAGATATACTATGGATATGGACTTATACGTAACAAAGCACCGGGTTATACAGGATTACCTTAGTCAACTAACCAACCTTGTGAATGGAACTATAGATAAGGCAAATGCCCCATTAATTGCAGAGCTTATCAATAAAACGACTGGTGTGCTGACTATGCACCTCGCCTCCGAGGATCATTTTGTTTATCCGAAATTATTGGAGAGCAGCGATGAGAAAATTCGATCGATTACCCGATCATATATGAATGAAATGACGAAAATAGCGGATTCGTATCTCGCCTTTCATAAAAAATTTAATACGCCGTCAAAAATACTTGCAGATACCGACGAATTTAAAAAAACTTTTAAACAGGTGCGGGATGCGCTTTTAATGCGCATAGATCGCGAAGAAAAAGAACTGTATACGTTTACTGGGCACCCCTAAAAACTCCGGTTTTTAGAGGTGCCCTACTGTTTAAAAGTTTCCTGAAAAGGCAATGCGACTTCTTGCAATTTCCTCTTTTTACTCCTAATAATTACGAGTATGCTGAGCAAACGTAACGGATTCTTGCAGCACCAACCGCCTCTTTCCAAAGTGCAGAGGTGCCGTATATTTTCAAAAGGATAGCTTGCAGGGACAGTGTAAGCGTGCTACACTTATCGTATGAAAACTATCAATAAAGATTTACAATCTATTACGGAACACTTTCCTTCCGACTTTACGGAAAATGAAAAAGCGGCGGCAAAAACGCTTTTTTTAAAAAAGCTTTCGCTTTTAACGCACGAGTTTTACGGCGGCAAGCTGCAAACCGTTCCCAAATGCGGGATTTACGGATTTAATTGGTTCAACGTCTGGTATACGCCGGGCGTATCCGCCGTTTCTACCGGCATCCGTGATAATCATGATAGCTCCTTTATGCTTTCCAACCGAGGAAACCTCGTGGCCGTTGTCAGCGATTCCACCCGCGTACTGGGTGACGGGGATTGTTCTCCTTCCGGCGGACTTGGCGTTATGGAAGGTAAATGTATGTTGATGAAGTATTTAGGCGGCGTGGACGCCTATCCCATCTGCATCGATTCCTACGTTAAACCAAATGAAGAAAAGAAATACAACTTCCCTGCCGGTAAACATTGTCCCGATAAGATTATCGACTTTGTGAAGATGCTGGAACCAAGCGTCGGCGCAGTTAATCTGGAAGATATTCAGCAGCCGGATTGCTTTAAAGTTCTGGATACGCTGCGGGAAGAATGCGATATTCCTGTTTGGCATGACGATGCCCAAGGAACGGCCTGTATTACGCTTGCCGGTTTACTCAATGCGCTGAAACTGGCGGGTAAAAAAATCGGAGACTGCCGCATTGTGTTACTCGGTGCCGGCGCTTCCAACACGACGATTGCACGCCTCATCCTACAGGACGGCGGAGATCCCGCGAAGATGATTGTTTGCGACTCTCAAGGCGCGCTCCATGCAGGCCGCGAGGACATTAAAGCCGACGCACGCTATTACCGTAAGTGGGAGCTGTGCCAAGCGACAAACCCCAAGCGGATAAATGATTTTAACGAAGCACTGAAAGGCGCCGACGTACTGATCGCCCTATCCAAGCCGGGTCCCAACACGGTAACCAAAGAGCAAATTGCCTCTATGGGCGACAAACCTATCGTGTTTACCTGCGCAAATCCCGTCCCCGAAATTTGGCCGCACGATGCCAAAGCTGCCGGTGCCTTTATCACCGGTACCGGACGCGGAGACTTCCCGAACCAGATCAATAATTCCGTTTGCTTCCCCGGCATCTTGAAAGGAGCTCTGCTTGTCCGCGCACGGAAAATTTCCGACGGTATGGCCATCCGCTGTGCACATTCCATTGCCGACTATTCGGAAAAAAAAGGCATCGATCCCGAAAATATCGTCGTAAAGATGGATGATGAGGACGTCTTTGCCGTCGAAGCGGCCGATGTCGCGATGCAGGCGATAAAAGAAGGTCTTGCTCGTATCACCATTACATGGGATGAAGCGTTTAAACGAGCTAAGGCCGAAATTGCCGAAAGCAGGGCGCTGACACAGCAGTTGATGGATAGCGGATTCATCAAAGAACCGCCGCAGGACTTTTTTAATCAAGCTATGGAGTACGCCATTGAACAAATAAAAAATCAACGTAGCAAATAAAAGATTTGAGCCTTTGAGGCATCCCTATACTGTCTGCCGGCGGTTCCGAATATGGAGCCCCCGGCATTTTTTTTCTTAAAAAGCAGGCACACCCTCTTTTTCCTGTACGGGTTCTTCACGCATGTCGTCTAACGCATCGGCAGGTTGTTTCCCGGTTTTGAACTGAGGCTTAAACTCGATATGTTCGGCTACCACTTTAATCTTGCTGTAGTGTTTACCATCGGTGCCTACCCAGCGGTCTTGCTTTAAACGGCCTACAACCCGTACGCCGCGGCCTTTTGTGCAATTTTCTCCACAGAGTTCCGCTAAACGCGCCCATGTTTCGACATCAAAAAACGAAGTTTCCTGCGTTGTTTGATCTTCCTGCTTAAAAAAGCGGTTCGATGCAATGGAAAATAAACAGAGCGGCGTTCCTTTAGGTGTCGCCTTTACTACGGGATCGCGAACAACATTTCCCTCAATAATCAACGAATTCAAATTGTGCATAACCTGCCTCCTAAAATGCGAGATACAAGCTGCTGCCTTTTGCAGTGCCGGTCTCTTTTGATATTGTACTTACTATATAGAGCATTCATTCAAAAATGGCTTGAAATTTAGTGAGTTTTTTGCAAAAAATAAAATTTTTTTTTGCAGATAAGCCATTCGAGACGTATCAAAAGAAAAATCAATGAGGTTTAGTTTAAGCGATAGTCTTGATAGGGCATCAGCATCAGGTTGTTTTTACATCGTCGCATAATCGCATAATATTACCTAATTTATCGGATTGAAAAAAAACCGATATATAGTGTGGAAACGAGGTTATTATGCTCTGTATCTATTTTGAAATTCCTTATGAACGGCAGCTCTTGCGAATTGCGCCGTTTGAAATACAAAAATTATTCGATGCCGTAACGGAATCAGCCCAAGCAAACGGGGCTTCTTCATTTAAAATTTCGTGCGCTTCAATTTATTGCTTTAGCAGTACCGAAATTGCTCCGATGTTTTCCGCTTATTTGTTTTTACAAAACTTAGCCGATTTGCTGCGCGTATATAAAAGACGGCTGGTAGACTATCGGATCATTATCGACTGCTGCGAAGATACCGACTCGGAAGATTTTATTACGGATCACTTTACCGCGTATAAAATGCTGCCGCTACCGAGTCGTAGTTTTTTTGCCTCTCTGCAAGCAAAACAGCTTTTGCACTCCTATATCCGTTTTGAATATGCAGCTAATATCAAGCTCTATTATTGTGCTGATTTTCTTATACCGAAAACGGTTACATCCCAAACGGAGAAACACCCTTATTGCATCTATCTGTCCGATGCTGTTACGTGGATACATGCGCTGTATCATTTTATGCTGTTACACCCGCTGACCGACCAAGCAATAGCGGCAGGGCTTTCAAAAGACGAAAAAACACAATACGACGAAGTAAAACAAGTGCAGTATTATTTTCGTCGGAATCGGTTTTGCTCCGACTATCCCGATTATTTTATCGATGCATTCTTGTTATATACCAAACTCTACTTTCGTATATTTACAACAAGCTATGATGTCGGCGAATTGACAATTGTGCATACCGAAAAGAAAACGGAGGAGGCGGAATGGTTGCGTAAGATGCTTCCTATTACCGTCCAGATCGAGCTTATGCCGGAAAAATCGATGAACCTTGGCGCGTTGTCGGTTGATTTTTTACAACTTGCATATCTTACGGTATACGCGTCCTTGTTTATATTTGAAGATGAAATGTCGGAGTTTTTTCTTTCATTGCATAAAAATACTCCGTTTATCACAAGTTTATATGAATGGATGTATGCTGCCGGTATTATCGAAGTAAAAACCGATATGTATTCGGCAAGCAAACGCGCTGTCGAGCAGTTGGAGCAACGGCTTGGAATCGAAAAAGATCGGGTAAAAACGTATATAGCTGATTTTCTCTGGGATAAATATAAAAAGGGTATGTTATGTCCCGATGAGAATCTGAAAGATATTTTTTCAGCACTGCAATATGAGCCGGAAGATCAGTTTATACTGCATTATTTCTTCCATAAGTATTCCGATAAGGAAATTCTTCAAATCGATATTAACTCATTTAGATCTGCAATTTTTTTCGGTGCTCTCGAAAGTTATCAAAAGGCATTAAAAATCAGCAGGCAAAAGAATATTAATGAAGCGGTTTATGCGGTGAAAAAGGCCGTCAGCTCTGTTCAAACGTATGCGTTCCCCGCAGGTGAATACCGCGCACTTTCTTGCGTTGCTTTTTTGCACCTATCGCAAAATAAAATAGAAGACGCTGTAACGTATTTTCAATATGCGCTTGATATTGCCGAAGCCCTTAAAGACAGCCGTTTTATCTGCGAAGCATTGCTCAACCTGAGTATCAGTTATTTTTTGCAGAATAATTTACATGCCGCCTCCAATTGTTTAGATAGCTTATTACAGGCAGTGGAAGATTATTTTGAACAGCCGAAAAAGATACCATGTCTGTTCATGCAAGGGAGAGTTGCATTGCAATTAGGTGATTACAGCAAAGCGGAACTTTTGTTTCGAGAGGCTGAATGCGCAGCTTCGACTCACTTTCAGGAGTGGGTACCTCTTTGTAAAATTTGGTATGCAAGGACATTATCGCAAAAGGGTCAAGCAAGCAAGGCTCAGCCGATTCTTATTGCAAACCTCGATAAATCGCCCGATGCGCACTTGTTTTTAATTGAAGCATTTTTATTGGCTCCCATTCTTCGTGACGAACGTGTGCAGATACAAGCTACGTCCGAAATATTTAGCGCTGCGATTGAACCGTACCAAAGCGGTTTTGCTCTTGCGGAAGAGTTGGTGTGGGGACATCTCTACGGAAAGCCGGCAATGCAGGTGTTTTACGCCGCTATGGAAAGCTATTATCGTTTTCGACTTGCGTTTGGCTCGTTGGAAGACAATGCCCAAACATTTATTCAGCAGCTTGAAGACACGGCGCGGGAAGCGTTGCGCTGCCATGATATGTACGCTTCCATATATTCATATCTTTGCTATGATGCGATTCTCCGCAAAGAAGGCAATATCTCCGATACCGCAAACGGGTATTTAAGTCGTTCGTTTAAAGCACTGCAAAACTGTATGGAGACGATGACGGAAAACAGTGTGCGGGATAAATTTATTTTCCGCAATGTGTGGAATTCAAAGCTCTATGCCGCAGCACAAAAAAATAAATTGATTTAATTTTTATAGATTTTCAAGAATGCCGTTCTTACGAATTTAGCGCTGTTTTGTGGCTTCTGTTTGTGAAATCTGTGCTTCTTCTTCGGCTTTACAGGCAGGGCAAAGACCGGTTATTTCTATGCTGTGTGAAGTTATCGTAAAACCCGTTTCTGAAAATATTTGATCTTCCAAATCGTGAAGCGGGCACACGGCAATGTCTGCGGATGCCTTGCACTTGCTGCATACAATCCGGTGATGATGTTCCGTTCCTTGTTGAGAAGCAAGCTGAAAATAAGCCTTACCATCAGGATGCATGCTTTTTGTTACAAAACCTGATTCGACAAGAGTGTTCATCGTTCGGTATACTGTTGATAAGTCGATTTGCAGATCGGAACCGCAGGCTTCATGCAGATCTTCGGCGGAAAAAGCCTTATCCTTATCTTGAGATAAAATACTGATGATCATATTCCGCGCCTTCGTCTTGCGCAGCTTTTTTGTAACAAGCGGATTTTCCATACTTTTTGTGTCCCATCTACCGTAGATTTCTTTTGCGATATTTTTCGATAAGTCATACCACTAAAAAAACTTATCGGAGAATCTGTCGGGCATCTCTAAAAATCGAACCCGGGTTTTAGAGATGCTCAATAATCTCATTATATTATATAGAAGAATGTTTTATTTTGGAAGACTAAGCAATGCGGTTGCATTTACTCGTTTGCCGGAAAATATTCCCGGTGCCTGCCCTGAACACCTTGCCTTGACTATTATACCCTGTAAAGTTAGAATGTTAATATGAAAGATACATTAATAGATAGTGCCGTCCGCAAGATTCCTGATTTCCCTAAGAAGGGAATTTTGTTTTATGATATTACGGGACTTCTGATAAATCCTGAAGCGTTTCACTATTGTTTGGATAAGCTTACGAGCTTTT
>CAUPUT010000024.1:0-11868 GCA_963514615.1 uncultured Treponema sp. | reverse complement strand
TATTCCCTTTCTGTTAACCAATTCAATGTTGCTTCTCTCTTGTGGTTGTTTTTTATAATGGGGGGGGGCGGGGGTTATTATATATCCTTTTTTCATTTTGTCAATATTTATCACTTTATTTTTAACACCCCTTTCATGTAAATATTATTCTTCATGCACACATACCGTAAATATCAACCAAAAAACGTATTGAGCGAAAACTCGGCAGCATCGTTAGAACCGAAGCAAATATTTTACAAGGCGTTATTATATCACGGAAAAGAAAATTCTGCAAGAAATTCTCACGGACTTGATCCGAATCGAATTATGCGTATAACACAGCTCCCTATCTTAAAAAAATGATAACCCTATAAAAAGTCGAACAGTCTCTTCCTATAACTCCGGTTCTTTTTAAGTAACTGTGGTTATTTTTTATTAAAGCCCCTGGTTTTATAAAAGGTTTTTACTAGCGTATTCTCGCTTATATACTTCGTATAAAAATATGTTATAAATTATATTGTAAATAAAGATTGACAGCACAAACAATCCCCTTTATAATTCTTTTCTATGAGTATGACGGTTATCCTTAGTTTTTTTCGCATTCTTAATGCGGTTGCCGCCTTTATTATAGCGATAAGTTCATTAAAAAAAAGCAACTGGAATCCTGTTTTTAAGCCCATCGCCTACTTAGCTGCTATGCTCGGTTTTTGGAATTTGATACGCTTCTTTTTACTGCAAACACACGAGCTTCAGTTGAGTTTTATTATGACACGTTTCATCTATACGTGTATCGCATTTTCCGCCTTGTTTTTATTTTACTATGCGCAATTGTACTGCCTACCGAACTTTCCGCTTTTCTACCATAGATTAATGGCTGTTATTCCTGTCATAACCTGTGTACTCAGCATTACGGCGAACCGGCACTCCTTTTTTATCGGTTTAAATCCGAATACGAAAATATATGATATTGACCTCCGTCCGTTTATTTACGGTCCATGGTTTTATGTACACGCCTTATACAGCTATACGTTAATCTTCCTTTCTTGTATTTTATTCCTTATTAAAGTATTTTCACCTCACATAAAAAATCGTAAAGCAGTCATTGCCATAACGGTTGCCGTCTGCGTTTTTGCCGTAATGAATATCATCGGTACATTTATTGGGCAAACGGAATCGGTAATGTTGCTTTCGTTGCTCGCTCATCTATTCAGCATTAATGCTTTGTATTTCTTAACCTATTGGGATATGGATCAAAAAGGTCTCTACCTCGGGAGAAAGGATTTCTTTCAAAACTTCAGTCAACCGGTGCTCATCTTTAATACAAAAACCGAATTGCTTAAAGCAAATACTGCTGCCGTGCAATTTTTTACTAAAGCAGCCATCCCCATTCAACGGTATTCACTGTACGACGATATGTTCTGCAGCCGTTTTTTTGTGCCCATCCAGTCTCAGGAACAAGTTGACTATGCTTTATACATACAGCATAGAGCAACAGGAAAGGTGTTCCTTTGTCATAAAAAGACGGTTGTAAATCCTCAAAATAATAAAAGCATCGGAACAACCATTATTATGTATGACGCCGGCATGTTAGGCGAACTTATACAAAAAATTGAACAGAATGCATTTACCGATGCACTGTGCGGATGTTTAAATCGGAGTTGCTTTGAGCTGCGGAAAGAAACAATCATACAAAATTCCGCAAAACCCTGCCTTTTGCTCATTGCCGATATAGATGACCTTAAAAAGGTAAACGACTCGTTCGGACACACTGCAGGGGACGATTATATTCAAATATGCGCCGGAATACTAAAAAAAGCGATAAATACGCCCAACACGCTGTTCCGCATCGGTGGAGACGAGTTCGTTGCTTTTATACCGCATTGTACCGAAGCGGATGCGGAAACTATCGTAAAAAAAATAGAAACATTATGCACAAAGCAAAAAAAATCTTGGAAAGTTTCCATTTCCGTAGGATTTTCGATGATAGAAAATACTAATACCGACTTAATGCAGCACTTTACGCAAGCGGATGGCGCTATGTATATGCATAAACAAAAACATAAACAGCTGGCAGAGATTCTGCAGGCTATGTCTTCTTGACTTGTCGGTCTTTGCTCCGCCTGCAAAACCGAGGTCGAAGCAACGCCGAATACCGGAAGAAATCTCTAAAAGCCGCAAGCCTACGGCTTGTTCTGTAAGTAAATTCATTAAGTTATCCGCTTTAAGGGCTGCGAATCAGCTTTTGTAGCTCCCTATACTTTAAATTGTGCCACTTCTTCGGCCAAATTTCCGATACTCTGCTTATTCTTCTGCGTAATCTCGTTGACTTCCCGTACGGCTTTATTAATCTGGGCGGTACCGGAAGCCATGTCATTAATGCTTTCGGTAATAACACGAGTAAGATTATCCAGTTTCCGCATCTCCTGCGCAACACCTTCTCCGCCTTCCATCATTTCTTGAGAACTGATGCTCACTCCGTTCGTTACCGTATTGATGCTCTTCATTGCCGTAAGGACTTCCTTACCCCCCTTCTCTTGCTCCCGCATCGCTTCGGTTAGTCGATTGCTCATTGCCTTGACTTGCGTAGAAAGCTCAAAAATAGCATTGAATTTATCTTCCACCGTTTTAGAAGAAGCTGAAAGCATTTCAATTTCGCCGGATAGCGTTTTTAGTGTAGTAGTAATAGCCTTTCCTTGTGTAGACGCATCTTCGGCGAGTTTACGTATTTCATCTGCAACAACTGCAAATCCTTTGCCGGACTCTCCCGCATGAGCTGCTTCGATCGCAGCATTCATTGCAAGCAAGTTTGTTTGTGATGCAATATGCTGAATAACACTTGAGGCTTCCAGCAACGAACCCGATTCTTCAGCTATCTTCTTTGTTACCGCATTCGAATTTATGACCGTCGTTTTGCCGTCCGTGGTTGCGGTTGTAAGTGCGTTTATTGCGTCATCGGTTTTAACAAGGGTATGCCCGATAGCGTTGATATTTGCAACCATTTGCTCTACGGATGCCGATGATTCTGCAACACTGGCAGCCTGCGCTTCGATATCGGCATTCAACTGTTTAATGGTATGCACAATCTCTTCTATTGTAACAGTTGTTTTGCTAACACTGGAAACCTGTGTTATCGCTTGTTGTTTTATCTCATCAATACTTGTGTTGATTTGATAAATAGCACTCGCTGTTTGGGTCATATTAGCTGCAAGCTGATTACCGACTGCTTCCATCGCACTACTGTTTTCACCGACAGACCGTATCGCTTTATTGATTTTTTCAATTGTTTGATTAAAATACCGGGCGACTTCCGTAATTTCATCATTACCTGCTACCGTAAGCCGTACCGTCAAATCATTCTGTTCCGAAATATTTTTTAAGGCTGCTTTTAACCGATTCAGCGGTTCAATTGATACCGATACGACACCAATTGTAACAGGGATACTCAAAAGAAGCGCTGCAAAAAGCGCAACTGCCGTCAATACCACTATTCGTACTAATTGCGCCCGATACTCTGTTAACGGGGTTATCATCACATAATAAAGTGGCATCCCCGTATATGCAGAGGTGGACGATGACACCTTTGAAAAAACTCCATTTAGATTTGTCGTAAAAACGTGCGGTTTTGTATAATCGTTTAGCCCGTCTATTGCGAGGTCGGAAATATTTTTAAAAATCATCTCATAGTTATCGGAGTGTGCAATGATAGTACCATCCCCGTCTACCAGCATCAATGTTGAACTATCTTCTTGAAGTACCGAACTCAAAAAATCGGAAATAAATTTTAAACTCGCATCAATGGTCACAACACCCTGTAGTACGTTTTGCTCATCCGTCACCGTTTTTCCGCATGTTATGACCAGTTCACCCGCCGTTGTAGCATACGGAGCGGAAAAAACAATTTTCTGAGGGGTCCGAACAGCCGCCTTATACCATCCGCGTTCCCGTGCATCGTATCCGTTTTTTCGCGATGCAGGCGGATACATAATAAAACCGCCGTTTTCTTGCGCCCCTACCGCTACCGTAAAAGCATCACGCAAGGAATCGGCAAAATCTTGACAGACTTTAAGGACTTCCACTTCATAAGGACTGCGAGGTACCATAGGTATCTTTCCGCTCGGATCGCTTAAATTTACATACGATGTAATTTTGCTGCCGATGGTCTGAAAAAGATTTGCACGCGCAAGTAATTCGGTTGCATTCGTAATATTCTGAAAATACTGACCGATAACCGTATCCGTCATAGTAACAGCGATTCTCTCTTTTGCATCCAATGCAACACGAATAGAATTTTTATTAAACAAGTATGAGAAAAAGCCAAGCCCTACCAAAATCGGCATCATAATGATTGTCGGTATAAGAATAAACTTTTTTTTAGTCGCATAACTTTTTCCTAAAAAGCTCTATAGGAAACAATCGACATGTTTGTGTACATAACGGCTATTTTCCTACAGATAGATATCAATGAAATAGAGCTGCTCTACAATATTTTTACTTTGCCTCGCTTCCGTTAGCGAGTTGTTAATACTTGTAATTTTTTTCCAAACAGATAGCTTCCTTGGAAAGGAATAAATACCCCTTCATTTTCGTTGCGCCCCTGTAAAATAACATGAGCATCGGATTATCCGACCAAAAAATATTACGAGAAGTATATCGGATATATGAAACTTTGTCAAAATCCATGTACGCTAAAGACAGGGTAAACGCATCAGGCCGTTTTTTTAACACCCCCGCGGAAAAATTGAGACTATTCGACCAGCGCTGCCAAGGATGGCAGTGGTTCCATACAGTAGTGATGTTTTGTGCACGCACAAAACTCGCCTTCAACTGTTGTACATGGACGTACAACAGTTGAAGATGGTTCAAATGGTCTCACAGTCTCAATTTTTTTGCAGTTTTTATCTACTCTACCTGATGCGTTTACCCATTTGCCGGAAAATGTGCAAAATTTTAAAAAAAATTTTGCACAGAAGGAAAGCAACCGCTAAAAATAGTTTTAATGTGGTTGCCCTGATGCTAAAGATAAATAATACTACCTAAAAAAAAATGAGGAAGCAAAAAAATTTTCTTGCGGAAACAATTATTCCGTGTTACACTGATAATAGCGCTGATTGGTACTCATTTATTCTAAAAGGAGGCTACTTTATGGAAAAACTCTTTCAGCTTCAAGCGCACAAAACGAATGTGCGTACTGAAATCATTGCAGGATTGACCACATTCCTTGCAATGGCGTATATTCTTGCCGTTAATCCGCTTATTTTAAGTGATGCAGGCTTAAATCCCGGCAGTGTATTTACGGCTACCGCATTATCTGCAGCAATTGCAACATTGATGATGGCTGTTCTTGCCAATCTTCCCGTTGCACTTGCCCCCGGTATGGGCTTAAATGCTTTCTTTACGTATACCGTTGTTATCGGAATGAAGTATTCGCCCGCTACAGCCTTAACGGCAGTCTTCCTTGAAGGTTTACTGTTTATTTTGCTGTCATTTTTCAATGTACGGGAAGCGATTGTCGAATCAATCCCGATCAATCTGAAAAAAGCGGTTGCAGCAGGTATCGGTCTTTTCATCACCCTAATCGGTATGAAAAATGCGGAAATTATCGTGGATAACCCTGCGACATTAGTCGGCCTCGGCAATGTTACATCAGGCCCCGCGCTGTTGGGAATGATCGGCTTGGTTATTACCGCTGTTTTGTATGTTCTGCGTATTCCGGGATCAATTCTTCTTGGAATTTTGATTACTACTATAATCGGCATTCCAATGGGCGTTACGGTACCGTTCGGCGGTTGGGAAAATTGGTCAATCGTAAGCGTACCTGCAACTCCGGTTTTCTGGAATTTTGACTTTAGCAATATTTTCAGCTTCCAGTTCTTTACGGTATTCTTCTCGTTCCTGTTCGTCGATATTTTTGATACGGTCGGCACCTTGGTCGGCGTCAGCAATCGTGCAGGCCTTACCGACAAAAACGGGAATATTCCGCGCGTAAAGCAGGCGTTGCTCTCCGACGCTATCGGAACCGTTTTCGGCGCCATGATGGGTACCTCTACCGTTACCAGCTTTGTCGAAAGCACTTCCGGCGTAGCCGCCGGAGGAAGAACCGGTTTAACCGCCTTGACAACCGGTGTATTCTTCTTAATTGCATTAATCTTCTCACCGCTTTTCCTGCTTATCCCGTCAGCCGCAACGGCTCCTGCCCTTATTATCGTCGGTTTCCTAATGTTGAGTGCCGCCGCCGAAATCGATTTCCAAGATCCTACGGAAGGTATTCCTGCGTTCTTGACAATCGTTATGATGCCGTTTACCTACAGCATTGCCGAAGGTATTGTATACGGTATCCTTTCCTACGTTATTTTGAAGGCCATAACCGGTAAATTCAAGCAAATCCCGATTATTAGCTGGGTACTGTTTGTTGTCTTCCTATTGAGGATTATTCTTCATTAAGCTATTTTGCAGTTAAAAATATATACATCTCGGGTATTCATACAGAGTATGAATGCCCGTTTTTTTCTAGCAAACGGGTAAACACATAATGGGCACCTCTAAAAATCTAACCGAGTTTTTAAAGGTGCCCTAATATCTTTTTACCTAATGTCTTTTTACTTGAAAAAGTTGCAAATAAGGATACAATAGTCGGCATGGATAGAAAATACGTATTGCTGATCGACGGCGACAATATTCCGCCGAGTTTTTTGGAAGCTATTATCACTGAAGTTTCTAAAGAAGGTGAATTACTGATAAAGCGCTTATACGGTGACTGGACGACACCGAATATGAATGGGTGGAAAAATTGGTTAGAAAAAATCCCTATTCGTCCTGTACAGCAATTCCGCAACGGTCCAAATGCGACCGATAACACCATTATTATGGATGCCATCGAGTTGGCTAATACCAATAAAAGTATTAATGCCGTTTGTATCGTTTCGACGGATTCCGATTACTACAGTCTTGCGCTTAAATTGCGGGAATACGGACTTTACGTGCTCGGTATCGGAAAACAGAACGCGAAAGCGCTTTGGGTAAACGCCTGCAATGAATTTAAATATCTGGAAAATCTCGATAGTACTGCAACCCCGGAAGAAGAGAGTCCGGATTCTCCCTTTGATTCTCTGGAAAAACTCCTCGGTCATGCCTATAAAAACTCCCGAATGACGGACGACGGGTGGGTCAGCCTTTCCGACTTAGGAAAATCAATCAGACGAAGTATGCCGGAATTTGATCCCCGATCGTATAATCACAATACCTTACGCGAAATTCTCGAGGCATTTCCCGATCAATATGAGATGACAACCGATAAGCTCGTTCCTCCCAATCACTGGATTAAGGCATTGGAACGACAAAAAAGCGATGCACTGATCGGTACCATTAAGCGCTTTAAAGGAAATTGGGGAATCATCGAAACTGCCGATCACGGAGATTTCTATTTCGGCCTTACGAACCTTACAAAGTCTTCTCGACGAAAAAAAATTACGGAAGGCATGCCGGTACACTTCAAAGTATTTAAAGAACCGAACGCAAACGGAGAAAACTTTGCCGAACGCAACGGCAAAGCAACGGATGTAGAATTGCGATAGACAGGCACGGTAGCAAATGTACATCCCTGTACATTTGCTACCTACGTGTTTGCAGCGCAAACACGCTACTGCGTAGTACCACCGACGTCCGTGTCGGGAATGATACGTCGAGCATTTATTTTTGTGTAGGTAGATGCCCGCCCTCAGCCAGCACTTTGACAAATAGCCTGTTGACCAGTGTACGTCCGTGTACACTGGTCAACGACGAGATTTATGCATAGCCTAAATCTCGCTACTGCTTGGAACCACCGCCCTCCATGGCGGTTTTGTATAGCCAACGCTTTGCTTTTGCAAAGAGACGGTACAGATACGAGGCGTGAGCGAAAATTAACCGCAGGCGTATCTTTGATACGTTGAGGATTAATTTTCGCGTAACAACGAAGTAGATGTGCCGTATATTTGCAAAAGATCACTCAAAGTCTAAAGAGCCTGTATAAAGTTGATAATACATACCCTTTTTGGCAATAAGGCTTTCGTGTGTGCCGCGTTCGATAATTTCGCCGTGATCCAAGACCATGATAACGTCGGAGTTCATGATGGTGGAAAGGCGGTGGGCGATGACGAAAACGGTTCTGCCTTCCATCAGCCTATCCATACCTTTCTGAATAAGCGCTTCGGTTCGAGTGTCGATTGAAGAGGTCGCTTCATCCAATATCATAACGGGCGGGTCGGAGACTGCGGCGCGGGCGATGGATAAGAGCTGCCGCTGCCCTTGCGAAAGGGAGTTTTTGTTGCCTTCAATAACCGTGTCATATCCGTGGGGCAGCATCATAATAAAGTTGTGAGCATTGGCAAGTTTTGCCGCTGCGATACACTGTTCGTCGGTTGCATCCAAGTTGCCGAAGCGGATGTTTTCCATAATAGTGCCGGTAAATAAATTCACCTCTTGCAATACGATACCGAGCGAGCGCCGCAGGTCTTCTTTCTTAATGCGGGTAATCGGTATGCCGTCGTAGGTAATAGTCCCGCTGTTAATATCGTAGAAGCGGTTGATTAAATTGGTAATCGTTGTTTTACCCGCACCTGTCGCTCCGACAAATGCCACCTTTTGCCCACGCTCCGCAAAGAGGTTTATGTCCTTCAGCACGTTTTTCTCAAAGCTATAACCGAAATCGACATGTTCAAAAATCACCTTGCCCGTCAGCCGGGTTAAAGAAACAGCGCCGTCTTTACGTATTTCCTTCCACGCCCATACACCCGTGCGTTCCGCCGTTTCGAATAAGGCGCCTGCTTCTTCCTGTGCGTTGACAAGCGTAACGGTACCGGCATCTTCCTCCGGCGCTTCGTCCATCAGTGCAAAAATCCGCGAGGCTCCTGCAACCGCATTTATTACTGAATTGAGCTGATTGGATAGCTGAGAAATGGGATTGGTAAAGCTCCGCGACAGCGTTAAAAATGAAGCGATGGTGCCGAGCGTCAGCGTATTGATACCGGCAATAGTCGGATTGGGAATTTTTGCAATGGCAAACCATGCACCGACAAGGGCGACAATCACATACTGAAAATATCCCAGCGCATTCATAAAGGGCATAATGATATTTGCATACGCATTTGCTTTTGCGGCACTTTCCTGCCATGCGGCATTCTTTTCTTTAAACTCAGCTTTTACCGCTTCTTCCCGGCAGAAGACTTTAATCACTTTCTGTCCGTTTATCATCTCTTCAACATAGCCGTTGAGCTGTCCGAGCGTGTCTTGCTGCCGGACAAAATAGAAGCCGCTCTTTTTTGCGACAAACTTAATCACTTTCAAAATAGAAAAGATGGAAGCGACAACGATGACCGTCAAGTACACACTCTGATACAGCATTGCAAAGAACACGGCGATAATCGTACACACGGAAGAAACAAACTGGGGCATTGACTGCGTAATCATCTGCCGAAGCGTGTCGGTATCGTTGGTGTAGCGGCTCATAATATCGCCGTGCGTATTGGTATCGAAATACCGGATCGGCAGGCGCTGCATCTTTGCGAACATCTCATCGCGGATCCGCTTGAGCGTCCGCTGCGCAACATTGATCATCAAACGGCTGTAAATCCATGAACAGAGGACACCGGTGCCGTACACCGCTGCCATAACAATGAGCGCCCGTAGCAGTCCGGTAAATACCGGAGTACTTTGCGCAAGCAGCGGCAGAATATACTGATCAATCAATACTTGCAGGAAGAGAGAGGCGGCGGCGGTTGCGCCTGCGCTTAATACAATACAGACCGTCACAATCGCAAGGATGCCCCTGTACTGTTTCTGATAGGAAAGAAGCCGTTTGACGGTCGGCATGGAAAGCTTCATTTCCGGTTTTGCGGTTGGGTTTGTTGCCGGTTTTGCACCGTGAGCAGGTTTCATATTATGCATCGGAACCTCCGATTTTTTTTGTGGTAGTTTGATGAAAAATGTACTTCCTTGTACATTTTTCATCGGCGAGTTTCGGCGTGCCGAAACATCGCTTCTCTGACAGGATGTCAGTGGTTCTAAACAGTATCGAGTTTTTCATTTATGAAAAACTCGAAGTTCAGAAATGTCCACGGACGGACATTTCTGAACGATGCCGTCAGTTCCTTTTTGTTGCGTTTCAAAGACTTCTTTATAGATGGCGCTTGTATGCAGCAATTCATCATGTGTGCCAACCGCAGTAATTGCGCCGTTGTCAAACACGAGGATTTTATCCGCGTGCTGCACCGAAGAAATCCGCTGCGCAATAATGATCTTTGTTGTGTCCGGCAGGAAGTCTTTAAATGATTTTTGAATCAGTGCGTCCGTTTTGGTGTCTACCGCACTGGTTGAATCATCGAGGATTAAAATCTTAGGTTTTTTTAAGAGCGCCCGCGCAATACAGAGCCGCTGTTTTTGTCCGCCGGAAACATTGGCGCCTCCCTGCTCGATACGGGAGTTATACCCATCCGGCATTGCTTCGACAAATTCGGCAGCGCAGGCGAGGCGGCACGCTTCGGCAATTTTCTCATCACTTGCGTGTTCATTCCCCCACTGCAAATTACTCTTTACCGTACCGGCAAACAATTCATTTTTCTGCAAGACCATTGCTACCGCATCCCGCAGCGTTTTTACGTCATAGTCTTTTACGTTCACACCGCCCACGCTGACCGAGCCTGAGGTAACATCGTACAAGCGGGGAATGAGCTGCACAAAGGAGGTTTTGGAAGAACCCGTGCCGCCGATAATCCCCACCGTTTCTCCCGACCGGATAACAAGGTTCGTATTGTCGATTACTTTTTTATCGGCATCCGCAGTATACATAAAATCGGCATTGGTAAAGCATATCTCTCCGTTTTTTACCTCCATCACGGGATGCTCAGAATTGGTGATGTCCGGCTGCTCATTCAAAATTTCTGCAATGCGGTCTGCAGAAGATCGGGAAATGGTGATCATCACAAAGACCATCGAAAACATCATCAAGCTCATCATAATTTGAGAGGCATACGAAAACAGCGCCATCAGCGATCCGGTAGTTAGCCCCTGTGCAGCATTGTTCCCGCTCGCAACAATCTCCTTTGCACCGAACCACGAAATCAAAATCATACAGGTATAAATACACAGCTGCGCCATCGGCATCATCAGCGTAATGTACCGCTCCCCTTTTGAAAAGCCCTTGTAAATCGATTCGGAAATGTTTTCGAACTTGGCAATTTCGTACTGCTGCCGGTTAAAGGATTTTACCGCCCGGACACCGCGTATGTTTTCCTGCACCACATTGTTGAGCTTATCGTAGGTTTTAAAAACAGTTCTGAATATCGGATGCACCTTCCGGATAATAAGAAAGATACCGAGTCCCAGCAGCGGAATCATACCGAGAAAGATGAGGGAAATGTTCACACTGATTCTAAACGATGCAATCATCGCAAAGATCATCATTCCGGGTGCGCGCACGGCAAGTTTTACCAACATCTGATAGGAGTTGAGCACGTTTGTTACATCGGTGGTAAGCCGCGTTATAATGGAAGACGGTGAAAATTTATCAATGTTGGAAAAAGAAAAAGTCTGCACGTTGTCGTACATATCCTGCCGCAGATTTGCCGCAAAACCTGCCGACGCCTTTGCTGCGGTAACCGACGAAAACACACCCGTCAGTAATTGAATAAGCGCAAAGACTAAAAGCGCCGCCCCGTACTTGAACACCGTTTGCATTGCACCGGCTTCAATTCCAAAATCAATGAGATACGCCATACAGGAGGGGATGATAATTTCAAACACCACCTCCGTAATAGTCAGCAGCACTGCGATAACGGATGTCCGTTTATATTCCCGCAGGCTTTTTGATAAAGTCTTCAGCATGATGACTTATCGTAGCACAGTCTAAAAAAAATG
>CAUPUT010000023.1:0-11904 GCA_963514615.1 uncultured Treponema sp. | reverse complement strand
TGCATTATCCCCGGTATTCACTGGCAGCTCGCAACCTTGCTTATCGACTGTAATGTCGGTATCTTCGGCGGTAAAAAGACCGGAAACTTCGGACAATTTTTCCGCAATAGCTTTATCAGACTTACCCTCGCGTATGAGTTTTAAAAGATTGTATATAGATGCGGTATATTTGGCACAGATTAGTGGTATGACGCAAATAGGAGCAATGTACCTTTTCTAAAAAGTGCAAATCTATCGTCTTATTCTATCGGGAGGATACATATGACATATACCCAATGGTATGATTCTCCGCTGGGGAACATTTTACTGGCAGCAGACAACGCAGGTTTGACCGGCGTGTGGTTCAACGGCGAAAAGTTTTTTGCTCAGTATCTTGAAGAACAGCATGAAGAAAAAGAAACGCCTTTTTTACAGCAAACAAAGCGATGGCTTGATGTCTATTTTTCCGGAAAAGAACCTGATTTTACCGTGCCGTTCCATTTTAACGGAACGGATTTCCAAAATGCAGTGTGGAATATCCTCTGTACTATTCCATACGGGCATACAACTACCTACGGCGAAATAGCCAAGCAAATTGCTCATCAACGAGGTCTATCCCGTATGTCCGCACAGGCGGTGGGCGGCGCAGTCGGTCATAATGGAATTTCTATTATAGTGCCCTGTCATCGCGTTATCGGTGCAAACGGCAGCTTAACCGGCTATGCAGGCGGCCTTGATAGAAAAATAAAATTACTGACGTTGGAGAAAGTTCTTTAAAATTGAGCCCTGAACAAAGTATCAGAGCCTTCGGTTACGTCCGAAAACTATACACGGATGTATAGTTTCGGCGTAGATGCGCTGCATATTTGCAAAGGTAAATACAGAGGGAAAGAACCTTTCCATTAGCCTTTTGAAAATAGCCTGTCCAGAAGTGTACATCCGTGTACACTTCTGGACGCGAGTTTTTGTGCTGCAAAAACATCGCTGCTGCGTAGAACCACGGACATCCATGTCCGTTCTGATACGTTGAGGATGTTCAGTAGCGGCATCCATGACGGTCATGAGCCGCCTTTTGCAAATAGGCGGAGCAGATGCTAGGAACTTAGCCGAAATAAAGCGGAAGCACGCCCAAGAATGTACATCCTTGCACATTCTTGGGCTGCCAGTTTGCAAGCAAACTGGTTACTGTTTTGAACCACGGACATCCATGTCCGTTCTGATACGTTGAGGATTTTCAGAAGCGGCATGGATGCCGCTGGTTTAAACAGAAGCGATGTTTCGGCTCCGACCGAAACTCGCCGTCAAAAGCGTACACGGAAGTACGCTTTTGACAGTGCGACGCAGCAGATGTGCCGTATATTTCAAAAGACTTGTTTCTCATAGCATTCGTATATATACTAAATAAGAAGGAATCTTTTGCACCTTTTCTGTGCAAAGCTTCAATTTTTGGAGGTTTTATGATTCACAAACGTTTTATGCATTTATCGATTGCAGTATTGTTCAGCCTTTCCGTGCTGATGTCATGCGCTACTACGAACGGCACGCGTATGCAGGATCCTGTCTATGAGCCGTTACAGGGAACCGTTTCGTCGGTTGACAAGTACGGTAACCTTACAACGGACATTACCGAAGCGGCCTTAAAAGAAAAAGGGTATGAACTCGGTGATGTACTGCTCGCAAAACTGGGGGGTAAAACCGTAACGGCTCCCTTTGTTGCAACCTACAGCGATGTTAATAGAGGAGATTATCTGATTAGGATGTCACATGGGTTTACCGCTATCGCAATGAGCTATGATAACTGCAGCGGCAAAACCGGCGCAGTTGAGGGAACTCCGGTAACATTGTCCCTTTCCAAAAAGGGCGCGTATTTACAGGAATACGAAATGCGCCACTTGGTGAAATCCGAAAAACGTGAGGATTATGCTTCCGATGCAATATTCGCAAACTTCCGTGCCGTTCAAGCGGGTTCCATTGCTGCTAATCGGCTGTACAGAGGATGCAATCCGGTACTCGGCGATGCCCGCGCCCCGTATGCGGCAAAGCTCGTTGAAGAAGCAAAAATCGTGACTGTTATCAATCTTGCGGACAGTGCCGAAAGCATGACGCCGCATCTTGCCGCCGCGCCTTACTACCGGCAATTGGTAAAAGACGGACAGGTTATTACCCTTAATATGGGAATTGACTTTAACGACCCGGCCTTTATCGCGAAGCTGAAGGATGGGCTGATCTTTATGGGGCAGCACGAAGGACCGTTCTACGTTCATTGTAATGAAGGGAAAGACCGTGCCGGTATGGTTGCCGCCGTGCTGGAAGCCTTGATGGGCGTCACAGTGCAGCAGGTTGCCGATGACTATATGCTGTCATACATGAATTACTTTAACGTCAAGAAAACCGATGCGCGGTATCCGGTTATTGCGAAGATTATCACCGATATGTTCGTAAAGATGAACGGCGGCAAAGCTGTTACCGATGCCAATTTAAAAGCCGTTGCGGAAACCTATCTGACCAAGACCGTCGGACTGACCGCACCGCAAATTAACGCACTCAAACAAAAACTACAGTAACGAAGCGATCTGAGCAACCGCATCGGAAAGATTTAAAGCGATTGCTTTCCTTTTGCGCAAAATTTTGAATAAAATTTTGCGCAGTTTATCTTAGAAGAAGGGCAAATACATCAGAGAAATAAAGCAGATTCCGCAGAATATATAGGCAGGGCAACCATTTGAGCCGCAATGCGGCGAAATTCTGGTTGAACAGCCTATATATTCTGCGGGCGTACTGTAAAAGCTGATGCATTTGTCCTGCGAAACGAGGCTCTATGGATACCGACGATTTAAATACCAACGAACACATTCACTCAGCAGAAGGGGGTGATATGCCGCCCGCTTCGAACCTCGATACGGAGATAAGCCCGGACACCACGGCAAGTGGTACCGCCGAAATGCCGCCCGAAATACTGCCTCATATGCAGCCCATTGAAAACGAAAACGCTGACACGGCAGGCAGGCAGTCGGCAGAGCGGCAGACGGCTGCGCAGAACGCCGATACGGTGCAAGCATCTCCGTCTCTGCATACCGGAAAAAAGCGGAAAAAAAGCGGATTTTTTAAAAAAGCCGGTATCTTTCTCCTCGTCCTTATTTTGATTATCCTGATTCCGCTGGTCGGATTAATCGGATATGCATTGATAAACCGGACGAATCCTGCGCGGCATATTGCGGATGGATATTACGCTGCGGTTACTATTCGGTCTGCGAGCGATACGCTTCAAAAAGGACTCTACCTCAGCGCCGTCGATTCGCTTCTTTCTTCACCCGAAACGGCAGCTTTACAGGGTAATCTCCGTGCGTTGCGGTCGAATACGACGCTTCAATCAAACTGGTTCAAGAAGCTGTTGAACATCCCTATTAACGTCGCAATTTATGAGGGTAATAACGCAGCGATTGTCGCAGATATCGGTGTCCGCTCTGCCGCCGTTCATTTGCTTCCCCTTATTACCGCCGCTAAGCCGGAACTGCTGGATTCGGTAACGAATCTTTCACAAACCGAATTTGACATCAACGGCAGCACAAAAAAAGGGTTTCTTTTTGAATTGACCCAAGATCAGCGGCTCTACATCTGTTTTTATAAAAATCTCATGATTGCTGCAACCTCGGAGAATTTGCTGTACTCCTGTTTGGCCGAAAATTCCGAAGTGAGCGGAAAACGGTTGACCGCACTGCTGCGTACTTCAAACCGTGGAGCCGTCAGTGTATATGCGGAACCGTCGTACTTTATTTCCGGTATTGCTGCAAAAAGGGATATCGTCGGCAACATGATACGGGAACTCGCTTTCCCCGATCCGGCGGCGCTTAACGTCAATTTTGATGAAACAACAGTCTCTCTTCGCAGTATTATCAATTGGATTTCGGAACGGAGCGAGGTAAATGCCATCCTGCAGCGCCGCTCTACGCTGCCGTCTATTCTATCCCGCCTTCCGGAAGGTACTGCTTATTTGACGCTGCTTAACCTTGGAGAACCTCAATTCCTCTATGAAAATACAAAGGCGTTTTTTTCTCCTGAATTGACAAAGACATTCAATTCTGCGGATAAAAACAGTCAATTCTTTTTTAACAAAAATCTCAATCAGCTTATCTTTGAATGGATGGGCAGTGAAATCGGCGTATTCGGGCATCGGGATTCTCAAAGTCCCGTTTTCTTTATTTCATTAAAGGATGAAGCAAAATGTCGTTATCTGCTTGAAGATCTATTTAACACGATATTTATTGACCGTAACGTTTCGGCAATAGTCGACGATAACCGTATCCCGCGTATTATATTTCCATCGTGGTTGTCGGGACTCTTGCGTGCTTTTCAAATTGACCTGCCGGAACCCTTTTATATGATACAGGACGGCTATTTGTATCTTTCTAAAAGTGCGGAAGCGCTCGGTTTATGTAAAAGAGAAACCGATGCGGGAAAACTGCTGGTGAAAACCGATGAATGGAAGAAAATTGCAAAGGCTGTTTCCGCCGAAACTTCTTTCTTGGTGTACTATTCGCTGGACAGAAGCATTCCATTCTTCTTGGGACAAAATGCACTGCTGAAAACCGCCTTTAAGAATTACGGTAAAGGCGTCTTGTCGCTGCGTTTCGCTGCTGATCGTACCGTTTATTTGGATTTCTATACGCAGAAAACCGATGCACGCAAATTGGAAGAGATTCCCTCATTTCCGCGTTCTCTTTCTCAGCGGCCTGAAACCGATATTATCTGCACAAAGGCCGCGGACAATATTCCCTATATCTTTTGGACAAACGGTTCAAACGTATATAGTATGAATCTGTTAACCGGAAGCGAAGCATTGCTTTCGCTTGATGGGAATGCCGGTATTACCGCCGAAATAAAACACTCAAAACTGCAAGCACTGTGGGCTGTTTCTACCCATGGTTCCATCTATCGGACAAATGGAAACTTGGAACCCTTTGCAGGTTATCCCGTATTGACAGCGGAAAAGCTTCTTCCCAAACCGGTTGCTTTTAACGGCGGTATTGCAACGCCGCTTTCTTCCGATTCGACGCTCCTCTTTGCCGATGCAACGGATAATTGGTTTATTTCTGAGCCGATGAATGCGAAGCTGCGAACCGCCCCTGTTGTATGGAAGGATAAGGTTGCAGCGCTTCCTCGTTCCTTTGAAAGCAATCTATATCTATTCAATAACGAAGGGAAAATACCGGAAGGCTATCCCATTGAGCTTGACGGTATCTTTGCCTCAGCACCGGTATTCTTTGAAGAAACAAAGGGAAATCCGGCAGTTGCTTTTGTAAGCGAAGACGGCAGATTTTCTATCCGCAGCTTATCGCAGGATTATGCAGAAACCGCCTCGTGCGACCTTAACACCGTGTGTAAGGCGGATTTAGCGTATTCGGCATCATTGCGGGCGTTCTTTGTGGTTTCCCAAGACGGGCACCTGTTCAAATTCAACACTGCAGGGGCAATCACCGACTCGTTACCCTTAAAAACAGGCGCTGCGGATGATTATCGCATCACCTTACTCGATGTAACCGGCGACGGTAAAGACGAAATATTTGTTTCCGGCGGAGGAAACGCCCTTTACGGTTATACCTCCGGTTTTGCTCCGCTTGACGGTTTTCCTCTTGCCGGTACGGGAACACCGTACTTACTCGACATCGACGGAGACTCGTTCCCCGAACTGATCACACACGGTATCGACTCAAAAGTTCACGCATATCGAGGGGCGGCATTACGGTAATGATGAAATATACACAACTGCCTGTTTATGAACAAAAGGCACGGATTTTAGAGAGTTTGGAACGCCATCAAGTTATTGTTGTCGAAAGCCCTACCGGATCGGGAAAAACAACCCAGCTGCCGGTTATTTTGCATGAGGCAGGCTATACGCAAACCGGTATGATCGGTGTTACCCAGCCGCGGCGGATTGCAGCGCTTTCCGTCAGCGAATTTATTGCACATCAGCTGAAGGTTCCGCTCGGCGATGCGGTGGGCTACAAGATGCGGTTTGAAGATCATACCTCACCGGAAACCAAGATAAAGATTATGACCGACGGGATTCTCTTGCAGGAGCTTAAACTTGACCCATGGCTCAGCAAGTATTCCGTTATTATGGTAGATGAGGCGCATGAGCGCAGTTTGAATATCGATTTTATCCTCGGGCTGCTCAAGCGGATTTTGCAGGAGCGGCAGGATTTTAAGGTGATTATCTCGTCGGCGACGATAAATACCGACATGTTTTCGATGTATTTTAACGAGTGTCCGGTGATTAAAATCGATGCGATGACCTATCCGGTTACACTCATCTTTGACCCGCCTGCCATCACCGCCTCTACGGAAACGCTTGCCGCCGAAACCGCACTGCTCGATAAAATCGCAGTGATTGTCGGGCGGATTTTAAGCGAGGGTCGCCCCGGTGCAATCCTTGTGTTCCTCCCCGGTGAGCGGGCAATTAAGAACTGTATCGAGCGGCTCTCGCATGAGCCGTGGTTCCGCAAGCTCTATCCGCTGCCGCTGTACGGGCGCTTGAGCAAGGAAGAGCAGGAGCGGGTGTTTAAGTCCCCGCCGTTCGGGAAAAAGAAGATTGTTATCGCAACAAATATTGCCGAAACCTCTATCACCATCAACGATATTGCCGCCGTCATCGACTCCGGCTTATCAAAGCTGAATTTTTACAATCCCTTTACCTACACATCGAGCCTGGATGAAGCGCCGGTTTCGAAGGCATCGTGTAATCAACGGCGGGGACGCGCCGGGCGGACGCAGGAGGGGGTATGCTACCGCCTCTACACCCGCAAGGATTTTGAAACCCGCGTTATGTACACCACGGAAGAAATCTACCGCACCGATCTTTCGGAGGTGGTAATGCGGATGGCAGAGCTGGGTATCTATGACTTTGCGAACTTCGATTTTATTTCCCCGCCCGGCAAGAAGGGCATTATCGGTGCGGTGGATACGCTCAATATGCTCGGCGCGTTGGAAAGCGATAACAGCCTAAGTAAAATCGGGCAGATGATGTGCCTCTTTCCGCTCAGCCCGCGCCAATCCCGTATGATTGTAGAGGCGGTGCTCTATTATCCCGAATCGATTGAGGATGTCTTGATTGCCGCGGGCTTTTTATCGGCACGCAGCCCCTTCCTCTTCCCCGACGGGCATGAGCTTGAAGCGAGAAAAGCCCACGCAGCATTCCGCGATCCGCTCGGCGACTTTGTGTCCTTCCTCAAGGTCTACCGGCAGTATATGCAAGCGGAAAACCAAAAGAAGTTTTGCGACCGCTTTTACCTCGACGAGCGGATTATGGCGGAAATTGCCAACATCAAAGAGCAGCTGGAGCTGATTGTCTCCGATATGGGCGTGCCGATTCTCTCCGGCGGAAAACCCGCGGATTATTTGACGGCGGTTGCCCGCGGTATGATCCAATTTGTGTGCGCTGCGCAGGGGCGGGATGTGTACCGCAGCCTTACCACCGAAAAGATTTCCATCCATCCGGGTTCCTGTATGTATAAGGAGCATCAAGCCTTTATCGTTGCGGGGGAGATTGTACGAACGTCGCGGATGTATGCTATGTCGGTCTCTCCCCTTTCAAAAGACATCGTTGCGCTGGTCGCCCCTGCGCTCCTCGACAAAAAAGTGTCGCAGCAAGTGCGGGCAAAAGCCGGTAACGGTGACGGCAAGGCTGATAGGGCTGCAAACGGAACCGGAAAAGGCGGCGGTAAAAACGCGCAGGGAGCCGGTGTGTCCGGAAAGCTCTCCGGCAGTGCAGGAAAGGCTGTAGGGCAGGGGAGCCGCATCGGCAGCTCAGTCGGCGGTTCTGCAAACGAAAAGCAAGCGCAGACGGTATCCATCTGCGGTACCCCGTATATCGTGCAAAAAATGAAAGGGAAAAAGCAGCTCTTACTGCCGTGGGAGCAGTTCAGCCGTACGGTGGAGCAGCTGCGGATGGAACGACTACAACAAAGAGCCGGTAAGCCGGATGCCGACAGCGATATGCAAAACGGAACGCCGGACAGGCCATCCGGCAACGCGCAGGGAAAATCCCCTCTTGAAAGCAACAGTATAGTCTATGACGGCAGGCTTGAGCAGCTTAAAAACCTGCGGGCAAAAATCACCTTCGGCAGCTATGAACTGCTTGCCGGAGAAAAACTCGGCTTGGTGTTAAGCGTTGCCGAAGCCTTTCCGCTCCAGCCCCTTGATTCGGAAACCCCGTTCCCGCGGACTAAAAACTTCACGCTGCCTGATGACACAGCCGCTCTGCTGGAACAGCTGCCGCTCATCTTCCGCACGGTTGCGGCAAAGCAGAAGAGCAAACAGCTCGGCTTTATCACCCTGTTCAACGATGGCAACGGTACATTCTGGCTGAAAACTTCGCGCGGTTTCCACACTGCGCTGTACGAAAACCTTGCTTCCCTTCAGCAGCTCATCGACAGTGCAGGCACAGGGCTGGATGAAGCACAAACAGTCGCGGTGAATCGTCTTTATAGCAAGATTGCCAAGTTAATATAGACGCAAGAGCAATCGCATCGGATTTCCGTTAAAATCTCCCCACAAAATCAGGAGGCTATTCAGCAGAGTTGAACCCCTTCATGGTTTAAATGCTTGCCTAACCGCCTGATTTTGCGATTTATATTTGCCCATCTAATGCGATTGCGCGTCTTTTCTAAAAATAGTGCAAAATTTAAAAAAAAATTTGCACACAAAGAAGATGTGTAGACTGGTTTTTTATTGCTCTTTCGTTTATACTAAGCGTTATGGAAGTTATGGATATTTTAAAGCCGCTTTTGGAAAAAGGATTGTTAAAGGACAGCCTTGCCTTAGCGGAGAGTGAAGGCATTGAATTAAGCAAGGTAACCCACGAAGGACTCAACTTTGTAACAGCTTCTATTCTAGCGGATGTTCCATCCGTTGAAAAAACGGAATTGATTAGAAGAACCGGCGCTTTTTTCTCCGCTCAGGATTATTGCACCCTATTGAATGAAAAGGTTTTTACCATTCACCCCGTAACCCGTGATCGGTTAAAAGATCAAGGAGCGTCATTAAATGATGAAGATATGAAACAATATTATGCATGGTATAATATTTTTGATATCGCTTTCCCGTGGCTTCCGCTATCCGTATTTGAAGATTTGATAGTTTATTTGCGGGAAGAAAAAAGACTTGTTTTAGATAAAGAAACACGTGAATTAGTAAAAGAAAATTTCTTAAATTCCAAACGATATTCGGAACGAGAGTTAAATACGCTATTCGAATCGTCTATTTTTGATAACGAAATTTAATGGAGATGTTAAGGGAAAATGCATCCGCTATTATCCCTTGACGCAACCGATAGCATCGTCCCGGCGTCATGCCGACCTTAAAAGTGTGCAAAGTTGTACACTTTTAAGGCAGCTCTATGCTATTATTTTTTACCGGCCTGTACAAGTGTTACTACCGCTGTTACGACAATATCCTCAGCCGAACAACCGCGGGACAAATCCGATAGAGGTTTAGCAAATCCCTGCATAAAAGGTCCGTAAGCATCGGCTTTCGCAAAGCGCTGTACCAATTTATATCCGATATTTCCGGAATTGAGATCGGGGAATATCAATGTGTTTACCTTATCGCGAATAGGGCTGCCGGGAGCTTTTCTATCGGTTACCTCAGGTATAAGCGCTGCATCGAGTTGCAGTTCGCCGTCATAACAGAAATTAACATTCCGTTCGTCCAGCAGCTTAACCGCTTCACGTACTTTGAGGATGCTTTCATCTTTATCGCCGCCGGAGCCCTTTGTTGAGTATGACAGAAGTGCAACAGCAGGTTCATCTCCTACAAAAGCTCGGTAACTTTCCGCTGCGGCAGTCGCAATATCCGCTAATTGTTCAGCGGTAGGATTAGGAATAACCGCAGAATCGGAGAAAATCAATACGCCGTTCGTTCCCCATTCGGTACTCTTGGTGTCTACAATAAAGCAAGAAGATGCAGTCTTAACGCCTTTCTTTACGCCGACGATAGTAAGCCCTGCGCGCAAGACATTTGCCGTTGTGTTTTCTGCACCGGCGACCATCGCATCAGCTTTATCTTGTGCCAGCATCATTGCACCAAAGCGTAAAGGATCGTGCATTTCCTTTTTTGCCTGATCGGGTGTCATTCCCTTTGCTTTTCGTTTTTCATATAAAGCGGCAGCAAAATTTTCCGTCCATTCTGAATGTTCAGGGTCGATAATAGTAAAACCATCGGTTACAACCCCTACTTTTTTACAGGCTTCTTCGATATCGGCTTTCTTGCCGACTAAAAATAACTCGGCGGGAATTTGCATATCGACAAGCGTACGAGCCGCACGTAAGGTACGCGCTTCCGTCGCCTCAGGCAAAACCAAGCGATTGTGATATTCTTTCGCTTTATCTTTCATTATTTGAACGAACCGCATAATAAACCTCCTGATTACATGAAAAAAGTAAAAGCCCCTAATAATACTAAAACTTTAGAGACCATTGGGCATTTCTGCAAACTCAACTGAGTTTCGGATATACATCATTATGATGCGGGCTCGAGTGTACTATTTTACCGCCTTTTCTGCAAGGCACGCGTTCAATTGACCAAGGCTTTCTTTTTTCGTACATTATAATAATGAATATAAATTATGATATTATCGTTATCGGCGCCGGCGCGGCGGGTATGGCTGCGGCGCAATATGCGTGCCGGTCAAACTTAAAAGTATTAGTGCTGGAAGAAAAAGCGCCGGGCGGACAGGCTGTTTTAATCGATTCGCTTGAAAATTATCCCGGATACGCGGAACCGATTAACGGCTTTGAATTTTCCGAAAATATGCGTAAACAAGCGGCAGGCTTCGGCGCGGAGTTCGCATCCGATAAGATGGAAGCCGTTACAAAAAACGTCGATAAAACCTTTACCGTGCAAACCGCCGAGACAACCTACACGGCGCTTGCCGTCATTCTTGCGACGGGGGCGGAGCACCGCAGCCTCGGCGTAAATGGCGAAAAAGAGCTGCAGGGGAAAGGCGTTTCATACTGCGCTACCTGCGACGGCCCTTTCTTTAGAAATAAGCATATCGTTGTGGTTGGCGGAGGGGATGCAGCTTGCGATGAAGCGCTCTTTCTTGCCAATCTGACGGATACCGTTACGATGGTACACCGCCGCGACACCTTCCGTGCGCAAAAGGCGCTCGTTACCCGGACATTGAACAATCCTCATATAACCGCAGTATTCGATACAACCGTCACGGAGATTAAAGGAACCGATAAGGTAACGGCCGTTGTACTGCGGAACGTAAAAACGCAGGAGGAGCGGGAACTTGCCTGTGATGCCGTCTTCTTTTTTGTCGGTATGAATCCTAGAACGGAATTATTCCCCGACGCAACAAAGGATGCAACGGGATATATCGTTACCGATGAGGATATGCGTACTTCTATCGAAGGGCTTTACGCGGCGGGCGATGTGCGCGCGAAGTCTTTTCGGCAAGTAGTTACCGCAGTTGCCGACGGCGCGATTGCCGCTCATACGGCTGCAGCTTACATCGATACCCTGCGCAGTTAACCGCTTTGCGTCGTAAACATCTTTTCGCTGCCGTCTTATTCGGCGTCGCGCTGCCGGTTTTACTCCAGCTCAATACTCAACTGAACGCTCAAGCTCAAACAGTCGGCCTTAAAACGCTGCCCGATTTTTACGATCCCGTCCCCGCTGCGGAACTGGCCGACCGGATTACGGAGGCAATGACCGACGAAGAGCTGCTTGCTCAAACCTTTATGTTCGGATGGGCGGGACAGGCGCCGACTGACCTTTTGATGAGCTGGATTACCGAACGGAGCCTCGGCAGCATTAAGATATTCGGCTGGAATACCGAGGACAGTATTGAACTGGCAAAGGCGGTGAGCCTTTTACAAAAAAAAGCCAACAGCACCCGCTTCCGCATTCCGCTCTTTGTTG
>CAUPUT010000022.1:0-12088 GCA_963514615.1 uncultured Treponema sp. | reverse complement strand
GTAACAACCGGTACCGTTGTCGGATTCCAAGAAGGAATTATCGATATGAGCGGCCCGGGCGCCGAATACACACCGTTCTCCCGCACGGTTAACCTCGTTGTGAAGGGTACGGTGAAAGATGACACAACCCGTGCCGTTAAAGAAAAATCGCTCCGCTTGATGGGGCTTAAAGCTGCCCGCTATTTAGGTAACGCTGCAAAATCCGTTGCTCCGGCGGAAACCGAAGTCTACGAAACGCTGAACCCGATTGAACAGGCCAAACAGTACCCCAATCTTCCGAAAGTCGGCTATGTGTATGCACTCCAAAGTCAGGGATTGCTTCACGACACCTACTACTATGGTATCGATGTTAAGCAAATTGTACCCACCATTATGTATCCGACGGAAGCGATGGACGGCGCAGTCGTGAGCGGCAACTGCGTTTCCGCCTGCGATAAAAACCCGACCTATGTGCACCAGAACAGCCCCGTTATCCACGAACTGTATAAGCGGCATGGAAAGGATTACAACTTTATCGGTGTCATCGTAACCAACGAGAACGTAACGCTGGCGGATAAAGAGCGCTCTTCTTCTCTGACTGCACGGCTTGCAGAACAGCTCGGACTTGATGCAGTGATTATCTCCGAGGAAGGTTTCGGTAATCCTGACGCCGACTTGATGATGAACTGCCGCAAGATTGCTGCCAAGGGTATTAAAACCGTATTGCTGACTGACGAATATGCCGGACAGGACGGCGCCAGTCAGTCGCTTGCCGATGCTCATCCTTCCGCAGATGCCGTTGTGTCGAACGGAAATGCCAATCAGGTTATCAAACTGCCTAAGATGGACTTGGTTATCGGCGATCCCAAACAGGCAAATGTTATTGCGGGCGCATGGGACGGCAGCTTACACGAAGACGGAAGTATCGAAGCGGAATTACAGGTTATTACCGGCGCAACCAATGAGCTGGGCTTCTGGAATTTATCCGCATGCGGATTATAAGAGGTAAACAATGAAAAAGATTGTACACTATATCAACCAATTCTTTGCCGGAAAGGGTGGAGAAGATGTTGCCGATTACAAGATTGAAGTAATCGATGGAAATGCCGGTCCCGGTATGGGGATTCAAGCAGCACTCGGCGATACGGGAAAAATCGTTAAGACGATTATCTGCGGTGATAACTATTTTAACGATCATACCGACGAGTGTATGGCATTTATCCAAGATATTTTAAAGAAAAACGAAGCAGACTTGCTGATCGCAGGCCCAGGTTTTAATGCCGGCCGTTACGGGATGGCGTGCGGCGGCGCTGCAAAGGCTGCTGCTGCGCTTGGCATTCCTGCCGTCTCCGGTTTATATGAAGAGAACCCCGGCTACGATGTGTTCAAAGCCTTTATGTACACCGTCAAAACGAAAAACTCCGCTGCCGATATGCGCCATGCGGTACCTGCAATCGCAGCTGTTGTAAAGAAAGTATTAAACGGCGAAGCAATTGACCTTGCCACCGACGGTTTACTGCCGCGCGGGATCCGTCAAAACTACTTTGCAAAAGAACGCGGAGCAAAACGTGCCGTCGATATGCTCGTGCAAAAGCTTAAAGGCGAAGCATTCGTTACCGAATATCCGATGCCGGTGTTTGACCGCGTACCGCCGCATGCACCCATCACCGATATTTCCAAAGCGGTTATCGCATTGGTTACTTCAGGCGGTGTTGTTCCGAAAGGAAACCCCGATCACATCGAAGCGTCTTCCGCTTCTCACTACGGGGAATACTCCATTAAAGGAATTAACGAACTGACTTCCGAAAACAGCGAAACGGCGCACGGCGGTTATGACCCCACCTATTGTAACGCTAACCCCAACCGTGTATTGCCGGTCGATGTGTTGCGCGATATGGAACGCGAGCATAAAATCGGAAAGCTGCACGAGCTGTATTACACGACGGTCGGTAACGGTACCAGCGTTGCGAATGCAAAGCGTTTTGCGTCCGAAATTGCCGGTAAGCTTGTAAACGCCGGAGTGCAGGCGGTCATTCTTACCTCCACGTGAGGCACCTGTACTCGTTGCGGTGCAACGATGGTTAAAGAAATTGAAAAAGTGTTACCGGTTGTGCATATTGCAACCGTAGTCCCGATTTCAAAAACAGTAGGAGCGAATAGAATTGTACCGGCGGTAGCAATTCCTCACCCGCTCGGAAACCCGACAATGAACGCAAAGGACGAAAAAGAATTGCGCCGCGCGCTTGTCGAAAAAGCTTTAAAAGCCTTACAAACACCCATCACGGAGCAGACTGTTTTCTAAAAGACCGGCTAACGGTTTCGGCTGTTGGCTGATGTTGAAAGCAAGCAGTTTTTGTGTGAACGCCCTCTAAAACGCATCGTCTTAGAGGGCGTTTTTATGCGTGCGAGGCGGGCAATGCCTCGACAAAAAGCTATCTTCTTTTACCGAATAAGCGGAGGAGGGCTAAGAAGATATTAACAAAGTCAAGATACAGCTCTAATGCGCCGATGATGGCAATTTTCTTAAAGGCGTCATTATCCTGTGCATAGCGGGCAGCTTGTGTAATCTTTTGAGAATCATAAGCAGTTAGTCCGGTAAATACACCGACAGCCACAAAAGAAATCAGCCAACTGAGCGAAGAAGAATGCATAAACCAGTTAACGATTGATGCAATGATCAGTCCGGTAAGCGCCATCATCAAATACTTACCCGCCGAGTTTAGATTACTCTTTGTCGTTGCCCCGTAAATACTCATTGCGCCGAACATCAGCGCTGTTATGACAAAAATACTTGCAACAGAAGTGCTCGTGTAGACAAAGAGTACCGCCGAAAGCGTCAATCCGTTAACAATCGAGTAGATAACAAAAGAAGCGGCGGCAGCCGGAAAGCTCATCCTTCTGATACCTGCTGAAAGAATAAAAACGAGAGCAAGCTCTGCGATAATCAAACCTAAGAAGGTAAAACGGCTCCCAAAAATAAAATAGAGGAGTGTTTCGCTATTGAATACCGCAAAGGCGGCAATCCCGCTGATTGCTAAAGCTGCAACCATCCATCCGTATACGGCGGTGATAAACCGCTGAGAGATTTTTTCATTTGCTTGCTGCAATGAAATGTTGTCAGTTGATGTATTGTTCATAGACTAAATATACAAACGAATATCCGGTCTGTCAACAAACGAATTTTCATGTCAAGCAGGATTTTATCCGATATTTTCTTAAAACGAGCTCTTGCCATTGTTTGTAAAACATGGTATCGAATGCTTAGAATACGCTCAGGAGATATCTATGAAAAAATACGTTCTTTTTATTGCCACGATCGCAATTGCAGCGATATCGATTACATGTACGCATCCTAAATCACCGGGAGAAAAAGCAAATCCTCCCGACACGTCGACCTTTACCGTAACATTTGATGTACGGGGGCGAGGAAAAACGCCGCCGGTTTTAAATGTCACAAAAGGCAGCTTATTGACAGCCGCTCAAACCCCGTCTCTTGAATTTTCGGGCTGGGAATTCGGCGGATGGTATAAGGAAACGGGGTGCACGACTCTATGGAACCACGCTTCCGACACGGTTAGCGAAAACACGACGCTGTATGCCAAATGGACAAAAAACAGCGACATTGCTGTAACAGACTTATGGCAAAGTAAAACCGCGCCCTACCCTAACGATTTTTACCGAATCCCCGCCTTTGCAGTAACGAATGACGGTACACTGCTTGCCGTAACCGATTTACGGTATGGGCATGGTGCTGATTTAGGTAACGGACATCGAATCGATTTATTAATCAAACGTTCAGGAGATAACGGCAAAACATGGTCGGGATCAGTCAATATCACCAATGTACCTAAAACTGCACAAACCGGCTACGGAGATGCGGCTATCGTGGCTGACCGTGAGTCGAATGATGTACTTATCTTGTGTGTTACCGGAAATATTTCGTATCAACACGGGAATGCCGATAATCATCAGCATGTTATCAAATTCGTTTCCCACGACGGGGGTAAAACCTTTTTGGCGGGACAGGATATTTCCGATACGATTTTCGGGTTTAATTCCACATGGAAAAGCCTGTTTTTCGGTTCGGGCAAGATCGTACAATCGCGTTATATTAAGGTTGGCAGTCATTACCGCATTTATTCGGCTCTGTTAAGCTACGACTATGGCAATGCCGTCGTATATTCGGACGACTTCGGTACTTCATGGCATATTTTAGGAAATCCGAATACAGCAGCAATTCCCATCCCCGGAAATGAGGCAAAGGCAGAAGAACTGCCGGACGGTAGTGTCGTGCTTTCCAGCCGTAACGGCGACTACGGCAAAGGCAGATTTATTAATATTTTTACGTATAGCGATCCTAATTCAGCTTCAGGAAACTGGAATACACAAGAATTCTTAGACATTGATCCCAGCGGAAGAGGCACAAACGGCGAAATTCTTATCGTCAAGGCGCGTAAAACTACCGGAATAAAAGAACCGGTCTACCTTGCATTCCAATCACTTCCCGATGGTCCGGGACGTTCAAAGGTTACCATTCATTGGCGGGAGCTGCCGAACGGCGCTATCAGCGTAAGCGATTTTGTTTCGGCCTCTGCTTGGCACAGCTACTTGGTGGAAAACGGAGACAGCGCCTATTCGACTATGGCGGTACAGCGCGACGGCGGTATCGGCTTTTTATACGAAAGAAATACACGCGGAGCAGGACTTGACTACGACATAGCCTATAAAAATCTGCCCATCGATGTCATCACAAACGGTGCTTATGAGGCTATCTTCCTCGGCACGGGTTCAAAGCAGTGCCCCTATACCGATTTGGAAGGTAAGCCCGTTGCAGAAAGTGTAAAAAACTACTATCAAAAAGAGAAACTGCACTGGAAGTAATAGCTTTTATGCATTGAAGACAGCAAAAAACAATAGGATACCTCTAAAACGTGAGGTGTTTAGAGATTCCTTAAAATGCAACAGTTGAACAAAGTATGAACTTTGGAAACTGTTGTATTAGTGCGCAGAACGCGCACACGTTAATGCGCGATGTTTGCGCAAAGTAAACTCGCTGTGTTTTTAAGCGGTAGCATTTGTACCGCTTAAAATAAACGTTCTCATTAGGTTGATGATACGTACTATTATGTATATATACGTATAGGGAGTAATGCGTATGCAAGCAAAACTAACACTAAAAATGGATAAAGATGTTATCGAGTCAATGAAATGTTATGCAGCAAACAATAAGAAAAGTCTTTCACGGCTGGTCGAAGATTTTTTTAAAACCTCTATCGAAGAAACAAAAGATACGATTAGTATTTCTCCTCTTGTAAAAGAATTGACGGGAATTATCAGCGAAAAAGATATGGACAATGCCGGTTATATCGACTATTTGGAAAAAAAATATGATTAAAAAAGTTTTTGTCGACTCCGATATCGTTTTAGATGTTCTGTGTAAAAGGATTCCATACTATGAATATGCGGCAAAAATTTTTTCATTAGCCGATATGAAAAAGCTAACGGTATATACTACTCCTTTGGTAGTTGCAAATGTCTATTATATTTTGCGTAAGGCAATAGGGATAGAAAAATCGAAAGAAGCATTACGGAAATTACGGCTTTTGGTAAATATCATTTCGATACAGGAACGAGAGGTTGACATAGCACTCAATTCATCCTTCTCCGATTTTGAAGATGCTTTACAATATTACACTGCAATCAAACATGGTATGGAGACCTTACTAACACGAAATATAAAAGATTATAAAGAAAAAGATTTGATCATTCAAACTCCTGAACAATTTATCAAAGGTTCTTTCTTATAAAATGCCGAAAGTAAAAACGGCTTTGATGCATCCTTTTGCAGGAAATTTTTCCAAAATTTCCTGCATTTTTTTCATAGAAAGGGTAACTGCATCAGACACTTATACATAAGAATCGCAGAATAATGAGGCTGTGAGACCATTTGAACCGCAAAGCGGTGAAACTCTGGTCGAACAGCCTCATTATTCTGCGGGAAATACAGTAAAACAGTCTGATGCGGTTACCATGACCTGCTTGACAGCAGCCGTATAAATCCGTATATTCGATGAGATTAAGCCTGGGGATGTTCCGGTTTCGACTAGGAAGCAGAGGCTTGAGTTGCAGGTGGAGAGCCGTACTCCTAAAAAGCGGCAAACTTTATAACTGCCAACAATGACAGTTCCGACTACGCATTAGCTGCGTAATCGCGGAACCTACCGAGTGTTGCTTCCGAGCGAGGTAGAGTTCCGACGCTACTCGGAGCTTGCTTTTTACCGGATGCGGACGGCAAAAAGGACACTTCCCGCAATACGGATTCGACGCTTTCGGCGCTGACACCGGATCCCGACAATCACCTCGCGCCGATAAACCTGTAGACGCTCCTGTGTCTCTTTTTAGGACGGGGGTTCAATTCCCCCCATCTCCAACACTCCTTATCCGCAGCCATCCGGTTGCGGATATACAGCAAAACAGTCTCTTTTTCTTTCCAACCAATTTATTGATACATAATTAAATACGGGCGTGGGTTGAGTAAAAATACTTCTTCCGGCTTCATAATCGGAACGTCATAACCGGCGCCTGCAACCATCGGCTTTAAAAAGAGCTTAAACGACTTTAAGGGAATATTTTTTGCCGCTGCGTTATATGCATACGTTTCTTTTTTTAACTTCGGTGAGCCGAAACCGTCGGAACAATGGATGAGCTGCACCCGCTCGTAATTGCTTTTTACTAAGTGCCGCTGTTGAATCATTTTTGCATTAAACTGGTGAATAACCAACATACGCCTGCCGCCGATACCGTGTTCAATCATATAATTCTGGATAATTTGCTGCGCTTCGTTGATCTCTTCCGCTGTAACGGAACCGATTTCCTTCATCGGTTTTGTGGTGCGCCATTCGGGATCAAGCGCGAGATGGACATTGGGATATTTTAAGAACGGAAGCAGCTTTTTCGTTGCATCGGCTACAGAGTACTTGCCGATTTGATGGTCGAGGAACACATACCAACCCCGCGCTGCCGCAAAGGCAATGTACTGCTCTACAATATCGGTAGAGAGTATGCCGATTTCACCGGCAGGCCAGCAGGTGCCGTAAATGATATAAAATGCGGGGATAATTTTTCGATTGCCGTTTGCAACATCGTAGAGTTTAACGAATTCGTTCATAATCGGCTCAATCTCTGCAAGCGAATATTGACCGAGTATACCCATCGTGCGGGCATTCGGTTTCCCGTATAGTGCAAAAACATCGCTATTAAGCAATACCGATTGCAAGCCCTGCTCTGCTCGCTCTTTGTTTTTTAAAATATCCTGATACTCAATAGGACCAGCAAGACCGCCTGTCTCCATCACGGTAATCTCCGGTCTATTCAGAAAAAGAGCACGGGGAAAGACAGGCTTCCATTCAATCTGTCCCTGCGGAACGGCAGTGTTCCTTTCAGGATTGACAGCATCATAGGTATAGGCGCCGGTTGTATAAAACACGGCGACACAAAGGAGTAGGGCGATTTTTTTCGGCAAAGATACTACCATAGCTTTCATAGTATCGGCAGTAAATCAAAAAGCTATAACGTTGAGTTAAACCGGAACAATTGTCAAGAATTTTTCTTGTAAATTACCCTTTTCCGTATTATAATTGGATTTATACTAAATTTACCACCGGATACAACGATGGATGTCAGTTGTTATTTGTAGTAAATTTACAAAAAACTATTTTTATAAGAAGGTGGTTGACAGTTATGAAAAATTCGTATATTGTACCCCCCCCCCCCCATAAAAATGGGATAAACAATCCGGGCAAAAAAAGTGTAACGCAAGGGATTGGATTTAAACTCACTTTAGTTATTTCGCTGTTGCTCTTTGTAGTCTTTGCCGGAAAAGCAACTTACGATGGGGCTGTTGATTATTCAAGCGAAATCACAGATTATACTATAGAGGTAACTGCACAAGATCAGCTGTTAGCCGCTAGAGTTGAACGTGTCTTTGCAGAGGTAAACCAAACCTGTCGTGATATGAGCGGTTTGGTACAACATGAACTCAGTTTACCTGCGCATCAGCGAAGCAGAGAGCGGATTGTAACTAGCCTTGAACTGTTGTTGAAGGAAAATACTTCGTTGACCGGTTTAGCTGCCCTGTTTGAACCGAATGCTTTTGATGAAAATGATGCAGCTTTTTCAAATAAGGGAATATACAAAGAGGATGGGCGGTTTATCCCTTATGCAGTAAAAAACGGAAACAGCATTATCGTCCGTTCAGTCGAATTTGATTCATCAGCTGAAATGTGGTATACGGCTCCCATTCGGGATAGCAAAACCGTTTTAATTTCTCCTTTTAAAAGCGATGATGATATTCTTACGACGCTTGCAATTCCTATTGTTCATAACGGAAAGACAATAGGGGTCATCGAAGCTGATATTGACGTTACCTATCTTCAAAAAAAATTGGAAGAAATACCCGGAACATCAAAAGAAAACTTCAAAATTTTGTGCAGCGCTAACGGTACCGTCATTGCACACGGAGCAGATTCTTCGGCTATCCTTAAAAGTCAATTCGATACCAACCCCGAATTTCAATCGCTTTTTGAGAAGGTCGCGCAGGGAACTATTGCCGAACAAACCGCTCTTTCTCACACATCAGGACTTACTTCAAAGTTTATTCTCGTACCTGTCGCGATTAAAGGCACCGATATAAATTGGATATTCATTTCCATCACCGCTGTCAGCATATTTACCGCACAGGCAAAGCAGGCGCTTATTTCAACGGTTATTCAATATATTGTCATTTTACTGGCAGTTGTTGTATTGCTGTATTTATTGGTTCGGCGGCAGATTAGTAAACCGCTGCAATATACCAGTGATGCGCTTAAGAATATCGCACAAGGTGATGGAGACCTTACGGTTCGACTGCCGGTACGCGGTAAAGATGAGATTGCGGAGCTTTCTCAATATTTTAATGAAACGATTGCGAAGATAGGCAAATCCATTCGAACAGTCGGTCTAAACAGCGGCAACATGAAAGAAGTCGGTAATAATCTTGCTTCCAACATGACCGAAACTGCCGGCGCTGTTAATGAAATCAGTGCGAATATCGACGGGGTAAAACAGCAAGCGTTAACGCAAGCGGCGAGCGTAACCGAGACGGCTGCAACACTGGAAGAAATTATTCGCACCATTAAGCAGCTGAACAACAGCATAGAGACACAGGCCGCCAGCGTTGCACAGTCATCTTCCTCCGTTGAAGAAATGGTAGCAAATATCGCTTCTATCGGGCAAACGCTCGGTAAAACCGATGATGTTATCGGTAATCTTGCTACGGCGACCGGCGCCGGTAAAGAGACAGTGGCGACAGCAAATGCTATTACGCAAAAAGTCGCCGAGGAATCGGGGTCTTTGATTGAAGCCTCAAGCGTTATTCAGCATATTGCAAGTCAGACTAACCTGTTGGCGATGAATGCAGCGATTGAGGCAGCCCATGCAGGGGAAGCGGGTAAGGGGTTTGCCGTTGTCGCCGACGAAATCCGAAAGCTTGCCGAAGAATCTTCTGCGCAAGGTAAGACCATTACAGCGACGCTGAAAAGCCTCGGCAGCGAAATCGACACGCTTTCGGAGTCTTCTAAAACGGCGGAAGAAAAGTTTAATGTGATTTTTGATCTTGCCGAACAGGTACGGACAATGAGCAACCGGTTGACCGAAGCGCTGAGGGAGCAGGAGAACGGCAGTAAGGAAGTACTGCAAGCGATTAAAAATATCAGTATGATAACGGTGGAAGTACAGGCCGGTTCTGAGGAGATGCTGAAAGGTGGAGAAGGAGTTGCTGCCGAAATGCGGAAACTGGACGATCTTACACGGATCATTACTGAAAGTATGAACGAAATGGCATCAGGCGCAGTGCAAATTAATAATGCCGTGCAAGAAGTAAATGCTCTTACGCAGAAGAATAAACAGAGTATTGAAGCATTGGCTAGTGAAGTGAGCAAGTTTAAGGTTTAGATAAATCTTTTGTTCAAGGTGCGGAAAATATAATCGGCATTTTCATAGCAAGCATCATGTGCATTCGGCATCGGTAGGTATTTTTGATATGCCAGCGGATGGTTTAACGCACCGGTGCCGTAAAACCGGCTATCAGCAGCAGCTTGTTAAAAAAAATGTACTTTGCTCAACAATCCCTGTTGCATTCAACAATCCGTTGCAGCTGCTCCCATTGGCTGTCCATAGATTTTATCAATGCAATTTGAGTGCGGGCACGGTCAAGATTATGGGTGGGTCGGGTAGTTTTGTAGTAAATATCGCCGTTTAGATAGTCGGTTAAAAAGCGGACAGCCATAATTTGGGTTAATATTCTCCCCGATTCGGCGATAAGACTTTTTTCGTAAGCGGTTAAGCAGCCTCCAGCAGTGCTGAGATAGCCGCCGATGAGTGCTTTAAAGATATTACAATCAAAGTGCACTTTCGAGAGGTCTTGTTCATCCTCGCAAGCGGTATTGGCTGCAGTACGGATAAGATCGCCTGTGTCAAACAATACGGTTCCGGGCATCACCGTATCAAGATCGATTAAACAGATCGCTTCTCCGGTAGCGTCATCAAACAGGATGTTATTGAGTTTAGTGTCGTTATGAGTGATGCCGCGTTTTAGAGTTCTGTTTGCAAGCCCATCGCTCAAGATCATCCCGCGAGTTCGATTTTCTTCCAAAAAAGCAAGTTCTTCGCGAACTGTTTCAAGCCGCCCCGCCGTATTGAGCGCAACGGCACGATCGAGCTGCTCATAGCGGCTGTGCATATTGTGAAAGTCAGGTATCGTTTCGTGCAGCGGCGGGCCGCTATAATCCGAAAGCTGCTGCTGAAAGATGCCGACCGCAGCTCCAACTTTATGTGCAAGCGCAGGACTGTCCATCTGTTCAAAGGTCGAAGCTTTTTCAATAAACAGATATGTCCGCCAATATTCACCGTCCCGATCGACATAAAAGAACCGCCCGTCTTTTGTAGGAACAAGGGTCAATACCCGGCGAGAGGCGGAAATCGTGTCTTCTACAAGAAAACGGACGTCGGCGTTTACCTTTATATCCGTATCCTCTGCAAGCTTGGCTGCAATATGTTCGGTAATATGCCGAATATTTTCTATCACTTCTGCGGGCTTTTTAAACACGTGTTTATTAATCCGCTGATGCGTGTACCGTACCTGCGTTCCCGCCTGATTCCATACCGAAAGATATGTGTTGTTGATATGCCCTTTGCCGAAAGCTTGAAAAGACTGCAAATCCCCGTAAATGTCAAACTGCTTAAAAATTTCCACCCTATCTTTATCGTTCATGTTGTACCTCAACCGGACTATTTAATTTTATTCTCTTGCAGCAGCCGGTACATATCGAGGAGTTCGCTGCGGATACCGGAAAGCTCCGTAATCCGGCTGCTCCCTCCCTTGCCGGAAAGATCGGAGAGGAGCTGTTGTCCGGCGCCTTCAAGCGTAAACTTCCGCACCTCAATCAGATACTTCATACGGAAGATTAAATCGAGATGATGATCGGTATAGAGCCGCCTGCCCTGCTCATCCTTTTGCGGGCGCAAAAAGGGCAGCGCTTGTTCCCAGTAGCGGAGAACATGCGCCTTGATACCGGTTATCTTTTCAACTTCGCCGATGGAAAAGCCTGTCACGGTTTTACCCGGTCTTCCCATTTTACCCGGCTGCCCTTTACCCGTACCAAAAAGGGGATTGCGCTAAAGCCGAGGTCTTTCCGAATCCGGTTGGTGATGTACCGGAGGTAGGATTCTGAGACAAGGTCGGGCTTATTTGCAAAGATTAAAAACTCTACCGGTCGTGCGGAGGTTTGCACCATATACTTGAGCGTAAACGAATTGCGCTGCCCGTGTGGAGGAGGCACCGCCTCAAGCCAATCCTTGAGCGCGAGGTTGAGCGCAGAAGTTTCTACTTTTTTTGTCAGCTGGTCAAACAGCTCAAGCGCTGTGTTGAGTAGGTCGGGAATGCCGCTCCCTTTCTGTGCGGAAACGGGGACAATCGGCGCATATTCCATCTTGCCGAACATAATTTTAATATGCTGCTCCGCATCGCGGAATTTTTTTTCGCCTTTCACCAAATCCCATTTATTCAACACAA
>CAUPUT010000021.1:0-12111 GCA_963514615.1 uncultured Treponema sp. | reverse complement strand
GCCGACCTTCAGATCCGCAATCTGACGCTCTGATCCAACTGAGCTATAATCTCAAGCATAAGGGCATCTCTAAAAACTCGGTTAGCTTTTTAGAGATGCCCGACGAGTTTTGAGATAAGTCTTTTTACTGTTTTGACTTATCTCAAAAATAAAAATAACCGATGAGACTAGGCGGGCTCGAACCGCCGACCTTCAGATCCGCAATCTGACGCTCTAATCCAACTGAGCTATAATCTCAAATAATTCCGATACACTTTGCCCATTACCGCATTTCTGCCGTTTAATGTGCAACAATATCCGATTTTATCTTACGGAGCAGGGGGGATTCGAACCCCCGGTACCCGGATGGGTACAACTCCTTAGCAGGGAGCCCGATTCGGCCACTCTCGCACCGCTCCAAAGTTATTTCCTGTCTAAGTTATCGGTTTTATGTATGCACGCATAAAGGAACGTGCCGCCTATTTTACGGAGCAGGGGGGATTCGAACCCCCGGTACCTCGCAGCACAACGGTTTTCAAGACCGCCGCCTTAAACCACTCGGCCACCGCTCCATAATCGGCCTGTATATTAGCCTAGAATAACGGCGAATGTCAAGGCTTTCATTCAAACCGTATCAGAAATATTTTAAGCGGGAGACTTCTTTCCGTGCGAAATTTTGCCAAAACTTTTGCACAGTTAAAGGTAACAGTATCAGACATGTAGATAAAAATCGCAGAATAATATAGCCGGTGAGTCCATTTGAACCGCAAAGTAGTTCAATTCCGGTTAAACAGTCTATATTATTCTGCAGGGTTACAAAAAGGCAATCTAATGCTGTTACTTTTAGACTTTGCGAGGGGTTGACCTAAAATGAAATTTCCTTCATAATCGCCTCGTTAATTTTTGGGGGTGTAGCTCAGTTGGCTAGAGCGCTTGCATGGCATGCAAGAGGTCAGGGGTTCAATTCCCCTCACCTCCAAATAATGCAAAAATAAACAAAAGGTAGGCAGAGCACCGCGTATGGATATATCAAACCTTGATCCTGATCTTGCAGCCTTATTGGAAGATATTCCCGTAGCGCCTTCCGCACCTGCTTCGCCTCTTGATCTCTTCGATGATATCGGTGATGACATTCTCTTATCGGCCTCTCCGCAAGCGTCCGGCAGTTTGGAACCGAGCCCTGCAAGGGTTGATCTGACCGTTAAAGCTTTTCCTAAAATTGAACGTTTTTATAATGAGAAACCGCATACCTATTTTGATTCTGCGGATTTTTATAAAAAAGTGCTAAAAAACTGCGGCGAAACCGCTCAACGTCTTCATAATACGCTTACAAAATATCTTACCACGCGCGATCAGAAAGATCGTACCGTATACCGCCAGCAGCTTGTCACCAATTATTGGCAGTTTATTTCCGTACTTGTATTAAAATTATCGACAGACGAAGCTGCTACCGAAAAAAAATATGCGTTGCGCTACGGACTCGTTTTGCCGACGCTTTTGACTGCCGAACAAAAAGATACGTTTGCAAAGATTATCGATGAAAATTCCTATAACGAACCTATTTATTACCTTGATGAATGGTTCCATGACATTGCCGTCGGATTGATTAATCCTTCCTCCACTGACGAGGTGCGGTCAAAGCAAAAAAATATTTCAGCCCAGTTTCAGCAGCTTCTGAGTAAAGCGCAGGGAAAATTGCAAAGTGCCGAAAATTTGCTTCGTGCAAAATCCGATGAACGCTCAAGTGCGGAGGACTTGGTAAAAAGTCAAATACATGAGTTGTTTGTGCATGACAACATTGCCGGTTTCGCGGGGATAAAAGCTCCGTTTACCGAAATACAAAAGCATAATATAAGCGATCTCGGCGAGAGCCTCCGGCGTATTCTGGCGTTGGATAAAGAGTTGGCAAACTTTTTGAATGAATACCATCGCGTGGATGACGATGTCCGTTCATTAAAAGAAAAAATCGAAGCGAGCGGCGACGGCGAATTGAATGTCTCTGATGTAAATACGGAACTTGATACCGTTCGGCAAATGGTTAAGATGACTTGCGGACGGCAAGGAAATCACTTCCCTCTTTTATCGCGTGAATTTTTTCGCTGTACACCAAACGAAATCGGTATCAGGGAAAACGTATTGGAAATTATGCGGTGGATTGAAAGCATTGACTGCGAAGCGTATTGCCGCCAATATCGATCTCAGTTGAATAGAATACCGCCGTTTGTTGTCCTCATTCCATCCTACGGTGACATCGGCTTTTGCTGGGAACCATTCGATCGGTATAACCGCGTAACCAGCCGAGGGCGCATTGCGATTCCGATGTATACAAAAAATTTAAAAAATGCACTGTTGACGGCAACGGCCGATCTTCGATGGCAGGTTGCAAAAGAAAAGGCTTCTTACTATTGGATGGAAGAAGGTTTAACCGGTAACTATTATCAATGGTTCCAAGCTCAAAAGCTGAAAGGCGATGTAAAAGAATACTTTATCGAAGACTACCTGATCTGGATGACCAAGGAAAGCGAAGGTATTCAGAAGCTTGACAAGGAAGTGCGGAATGTATTTTGGCGCTATATGCCGTTTAGCAAGGCTGTTAAAGAAGAACTGAAAAACCGTGCACCTATTTATCAGGAGCTATGTCAGAAAGATTTGAACCGCCAGATGTCCGATGGGTATTAGACGAGTATTAATACAAGCGCCTCCGTTTTAAAAGCTTATTTTCTTTTATTCAGCCCGTATTTGTTCATTAGTTTCTTCATAATCTTACCGTAAAAGAAAAACGATAACACTATTCCGGCAATAACCGAAAACGGAAACGCCGCTAAGATGTGCGTATTGATCAGTTTTGCCGCCAAAATAATGATTCCGGCACATACGGCGGTACAAGCAACGATAAGAACAAGTGTTACTAATGTCCCGATAATTAAAAAAAGAACGATATTGCGCATTTATTCCTCACTGTCTGTTCCGGCTTTTACGTTTTTCATCCCATTCATGTAATAAAATAGTGATAAATAACCCAAGTGCGCATACGACAATAGCTGAGTCTGCGATGTTAAAGGTAGGCCAGCGTTCTAAACCGAAAAGGCCGAAAAATTTAACGTCGATAAAGTCAACAACTCCTTTCGTTCTAAAGAAACGGTCGAGTAAGTTGCTTATTCCGCCGCCGATAATACCGCCTAAAAACCAGCGTTGCAGTTGCGTAAATTCAGACTTAAAATAGAACACACAGATGCCAGCAATAAAACAGGCGGGAATACAGGCCATAACGATAAAGCGCATAACGGAAGAAAGACCGCTTCCCAAACTAAAGGCCGCGCCGGTATTGTAAACGCAGACAATTCGTAAAAGATCGCCGAAAAAGGAGGCACCGATAGACCACGGTTCAATCGATATAATAATCAGCCACTTGGTTAGTTGGTCGAGTGCAATAACCGTAACGGTTAGTATAAGCGGCAAAAAGTAATCTCGTTTATTTTTTATATTCATCCGTATAGTATAGTAAAATTTTTCCGAAAGGTCTACAAAGCGCAAAGCCATTGTCGATGTTTTATGAATGAACGAATTGCTTTTTTTTTAAAAATACGGTATTCTAAAGAGACTTCAATATGCGTTATGGGGGCACATAATGTTACCGTTCTATTATCTTTCCGTCACTACAAACCTTATGATGGGAGGTGTTTTAATCCTTTCGGCAAAAGACAAAGATGAATTTAACATCAAATATCCTCTTTTAAACGATCCGACGTTTTTGCTGGTTCTTCTGATTTTTTCGGGAATTTCAGCCGTATTTAAACTGCTTAGCCCCGTCGCAGGAGATACACCGTTGGTCGGTGATATTATTCCGGCACTTTCCGGCATACTCGGCTGTATCGTATTCTTTGACCGATGGCTTAAAGTCTCCGAAAATCAACTGACATTGCCTCCGTTCTTTACCCGTATTCTTACCTTTGAACAACCGATCGGGTTTTTCTGCCTGTTTGCCGGTGTTACCCACCTGCTTTTCTCGCAGGTGTTGTTCTTATAGCTTATGCGGCAATCGGTAGTAGGTATCGTTCGAAAGAATAGCAAATTTCTGCTTGGCTTACGGACGCCCGGCGGCGATATCGGAGGGTATTGGGAATTCCCCGGCGGAAAATGTGAAGCAGGTGAAACGCATCAACAAGCATTAATTCGCGAGTATGAAGAGGAACTTGCCGTTCGCATATCCGTTGGGCAATTCATTGCCCATAAGCATTTTCAACACGAGCATCGTAATTTTGATCTTTTTGCTTATGAAGTGATTATTCCGGAGGAGCAGACCTGTGTTTCCTCTGAACACTCCGAATTAAAATGGTTTTCGATTGACGAACTGCAAAATATTCCGGTAGTTCCATCGGATGCACTATTCATTTCCGAACTCCGAAGGTTTTATCAGTTGTAACCGTGAAAAACATGATACGAACCGGCAGCGCCGTACTGTGCAAAATTTTTACCGTTTGCTTTTTGTTCTGTTTGTTCTCCTGTGTACGGTATTCAGGCTTGGATTCAATTACACTGCCGTCCGATTCGGCTTTAAATGATGCCGATCGATTTGCCGTTATTATCGAGACGTATATTTCGCTAAAAGATAGCCCGGGCGTGAGCGGTATTATTGTCAACCATGCGCGGCGGAAAGAGATATACGAGGTAACAGGTACTCAATTTGTATCAAAAAATTCTGAAAGTGAGCTGTGGGTGCATCTTACGGATGGATGGCTGCAGCGCTCTTGCGTAGAGCTTTATCCGAGTAGGGCAAAGGCTGAAACGGCTGCCGCCCGATTAAAATAAACGGGCATATCCCAAAGCTAACCGAGTTTTTAGATATGCTCAAACGTTATTTCTAAATAGTGCTGCTGCGTTTTTAGAAGTATGCGAGGAAGGGAGATTATGCCTCAGAAGATTGGAACGATTTCGCGGGGGCTGATAGCGCCCATTGTACATGTCGGAGACGATATTGCTGTAATAGCGGTGAATACGCTCTTATCAGCGGCAGCGGCGGAAGGCTTTTCCATCCACGATCGGGATATCCTTGCCGTAACGGAATCTGTTGTGGCAAGGTCGCAAGGGAATTATGCTTCTACCGATCAGATCGCGGCCGATATACGGGCAAAATTCGGAACCGAACACATCGGCTTAGTGTTTCCTATCTTGAGTAGAAACCGTTTTGCAATCTGTCTGGAGGGTATTGCAAAGGCTGGAAACAGACTGACTGTTGTGTTGAGTTACCCTTCCGACGAAGTTGGCAATCGTCTGATGGATCCCGATACGGGTAAAGCGGAATCGGTAAATCCATGGCAGGATACGTTTACGGCTGAAGAATTTACGCAGCGTTTCGGGGTGTATAAACATCCTTTTACCGGCATTGATTATATCGCCTTTTATAATTCAATCATCAAAAAATACAATGTGCAATCTTCTATTTTATTGGCGAATGATCCGTGTGCTGTCCTTTCTGCAACAAAGTACGTACTCGCCTGTGATATTCACACACGGGAAAATACAAAACGGCGGTTAAAGGATCACGGCGCAATCTGCGTGTACGGCCTTGATGATGTACTGTCCGAACCGGTTAACGACAGTGGATATAACAGCGCATACGGACTGCTTGGATCAAATAAGGCAACGGAGGATTCCATCAAGCTTTTCCCGAACGGCTGCCAAGCGTTGGTGGAAAAGATTCAGCTCATGCTTAAAGAAAAAACAGGAAAAACGGTTGAAGTGATGGTATATGGAGACGGAGCCTTTAAAGATCCTGTAGGGAAAATTTGGGAACTTGCCGATCCGGTCGTATCTCCCGGCTTTACCGCAGGATTATCCGGCACTCCGCATGAGGTAAAGCTGAAGTACCTTGCCGACAATAACTTTAAAAATTTATCCGACGAAGCTCAGTATCAGGCCATGATTAATTATATCCGCGAACATAAGAAAAATGCTTTTTCGGCACAGATCGATGAAAGCGAGGCTCAAGGCACAACACCTCGCCAATTAACCGATCTGATCGGTTCGTTGTGCGACCTTACTTCGGGAAGCGGCGATAAAGGTACACCGATTATCTTTATTCAAGGCTATTTTAATAAGTTCGGCGAATGAGAGTTTGAAAACCGTTTGCCTTCCTTCTGTGCGAAATTTTATCTAAAATTTTGCACATTTTTCCAACAAACGGTCAAATGCAGCAGGGGGCGTGTATATACAATCACAGCCCCAATGATTCTGCGAGGCTGCTAAAAACAATCTGATGCGTTTGCCATTCTCTTACTTCCCGCGAATCTGATACCCCAGTTTGATATCGAAATACGGCTTTTCGTTTTTGACCGAAAGCTCCAGTTTGCCGGAGTGTACCTTTCCGATACCGTTCCGTTTAAAACTTACATATACGCTGCCGCCGTACACGGGACTTTGCAAGTATATAAGGCGCTTCTTTTTGTTTTCTTCCTTCCGTATCGATTGAGACACTGAACCGCCGATACCGCAAAAAACGCCGTCGACAATGCAAAAATTGCTGTTCGCATAAGTGGCGTATTTTTTCAAAATAAACGGATTGGCGGTTCTGTCCTGCAGATCGGCCGAAACTCCGAAAGCTGCTTTTCCAAACCATTGGACGCCGCTAAACCATTCCGGTTTGCTTACGCATGTTAGCTCCGTTTTCACCGTATGCAGCTCATTGCGATAATCCCAGTTTGCCTTCCAGCGGATAATGTTATGCTTTATCTGCGTGGTAACTCCGCCGTTATGAAGCATCGTTCCGTCTTCCATACCGAACGCATAGAGTGTAAACACTGAAAAGATACCTGCTTTAATATACGGTTGAATAAAAGCGGTAATTTGCTCGTTTTGACGGTTACCGTCCCAGTTTACGGCATTCGCTCCGGTATAGCTGCTGCCGGTGCGTATGCCGACATAACGATGCCGCACATCGCATTCAGCCTGCAATGCTCCTGAAACGGTTTTATCTGACGCATAACTGACAAAACCGGTCGCGGCAAACGAGATAATCGGATGGGTAAAAACGGTATTCAAACCGAAAAGCGCATGGTAGTAATGCTGCGTATATTTATTGTATATATCTAACGTACCGAACGGCTGAATATTCGAAGTTTTCCCGTTTGTGGTTTGTACGGCAGTCGTTTTTACCTCTCCGACCAATTCCGGCATAAAGGCGGTAAGATGTTGCAGGGTAAAGTTGATATTAGTCTTTCTCCGATTCATACGCCAACCGCCCATAAAGCCGTAACGCATTCGCTGTTTCTTCGGTTCGGGACTTGCAAAAACAGCGCCGTTCCATCCGCTGCCGTATACTTCAATCCCATAGTGGACGACTTTCTGCGCACCACCGATTCCGATAAACTGTTCCCGGGGAAATTTAAGCCCGCCATAGCTTGCCTTTGTTTTGGCGTAGCCGGTAAAATTCGCCGCTTTTAAGAAACCGTCAAAGGTTAAACATCCTGCGCCGAGAAACAGCGTCGGGATGTTCTTTTCAGAAGAATAGGATTGCAGTGCGGCAAGCGGATACAGCCCGATGCCGAAATTCCTCACCGAAAGTTCAAAGTAGGGTATTGGCATCGGCGCCTCAAGTTGCAGATACCCGATATAGCCGCGCCCGCTTATGCCAACAGAAGTTTGGGCTCCCTTTCGAATGCTGTGCATATAGCGAAAAAAATAGTCGCGTTCCGATGCCGTCTCCTTCGAAGCGCTTGTGTCGTTCGGTTGTACATTCGAGGCGGAATCTACTTTGTCCGTTTGAGACTTAGTCGATTCGTCCGGCTGTTGTTCGGCATCTTCGGAGGTTTCGCTCTTGGTGGAGTTTGTTTTCTGTTCGCTTTCGGAAGTTTTATCGGAAACGTATTCTCTCACCGTTTCACTTTCGGAATTTTCATTCATTTCAATTTCAGATTCCTCATCGGTATCGTCTTCGTTCAGCCGGTCGAATATAAAGTGCTCATCGGTAAGACGGTCAAAAAGCGATTGCTGCCCGTAGCCTTGCACGGAAAGACCTGTAAAGATGGCAACAAACAAACATAATAGGATTGGCATGCACTTAATACCGTAATAATATCTTGTAAAGTTCATACTTCCTTTATGCGACACGCGCGGCATTTTGGCTAATAATTTTTTACATTTTGTGAAAAAAAGTTAAAAAAATATGCATATACTGGAAGTCTTTTGATAATTGATATAATATATGTAGATAATGATAATAACATTCAGTAATTAATAATCGTTTTACCGCTTTGCGGCCATATTCGTTTTAGTGAGAGGAGAAATTATGAAGAGACAACTCGGCTTGCAAAAAAGAATGATTATTATTTTTGCAATATTTATCGTTACAGTATCGATTTTGCAAACGGTTTTGGCGGGTTCTATTGTCAGACGGGCAATTACTGCAAAAGTTATGGAATTACTGCAAAACAAAGCGATTACGACTGCCGAAAAAATCGATCATGAAATCGAGGATCTTTCCTTCTGGCTGGAGGGTGTTGCCGACACTCCCGTTTTGTTCGATGAAAGTTTAAGTATTCAAGAACGATTGCAGGAAATCGATTTTCTGATTAAAAGGCAACCGTCCGTAAAAAACTACGGCATGGCCGGAATGGACGGAAATCTTATTCGCGCCGACGGCAGTAGTTTCTTTTGCGGAAATCAACCATGGTTTAATACTGTTATAAACGGAACGCCGTTTTTGTCCGAACCTTTTCAGGCGGGACAGGATGTTTTTCTTATCTCGTATGCAATTCCCATGTATGACAAAGATAAACGAATTAGCGGTTTCTTTTCTATCGATATAGACGGACAATATCTTTCCAATATCTGTAAAACGGTTACCGTCGGTACGAGCGGTTCCGTCTTTATCGTCGGAATTAGCAGAAACGTTATCGGCGCTACTGACTTTAGTCGTGTTACAGCAAAGACGTCCATTAGTGAAGCTGCAAAGACCGATAAAAACAGGGCTTCGTTAGCGGCTTTAGTTGAAACGGCATTTAACTCGGATAATGTTGTGAACGGTTCATGTTCATATAACGGAGAAACTCAATTTGTTGTAGGCAAGAAGATGGAAACCGGTTGGGTCGTAATGCTGCGGGCTCCCGAAAAGGAATTTTTGAGCGATGTCCGTACATTGAACCGTTGGATGTACCTGATCGGTATTGCAATGCTGCTTATTGCCGCCATCGTAGTGTATTGGTTGTCGCATCGCATTATCAGTCCGATTGTACGCGTTGCAGCCGCATTAAAAGATATTGCACAGGGCGAAGGAGACCTAACCGTCAGTTTGCCGGTAACCGGTTTGGATGAAATTCGTAATCTTTCAGAATATTTTAATCAAACAATCGGAAAAATCAGAACGGCGATTCAATCCGTTGATAAGAATGCCGGTGCAATGACAAAAATCGGTGATGAGCTTGCTCGAAATATGTCCGAAACCGCCGGTGCTGCAAATGAGATCAGCACTCATATTGAGGATGTAAAACGGAAGATATTTACACAAGCGTCAAGCGTTACCGAAACATCTGCCACCATCGAAGAAATTATTCAAACCGTCAAGCAGTTAAATGGAAGTATTGCAACACAGGCCGCAAGCGTCGCGGAATCTTCTTCGGCTATTGAAGAGATGGTCGCCAATATCGCGTCGATTACGAAGACGTTGGAAAGAACCGATGAATCGATAAAATCTCTCGCATCTGCTACTTCCGACGGTAAAGAAACGCTGCATAGTTCCAACGCCATCACGCAAAAGATTGCTGAAGAGTCCGGCAGCTTAATCGAAGCGAGTAGTGTTATTCAACATATCGCAAGTCAGACAAACCTGCTCGCAATGAATGCGGCGATTGAAGCAGCTCATGCCGGAGAAGCAGGAAAGGGTTTTGCCGTTGTCGCCGACGAAATTCGCAAGCTTGCCGAAGATTCGGCAACGCAGGGAAAAACCATTACAACAACGCTTAAGCAGTTCGGTACGGAAATTGAAAGCCTCTCAAATTCGGCACAGAGCGTTGAAGAAAAATTTAACGCTATTTTCAATCTATCCGACCAAGTTAAAATGATGAGTAATCAGCTGACTGCAGCGATGCGTGAACAGGAAAACGCCAGTAGAGAGGTGCTTACCGCAATCAAAAATATCAATGCGGTAACGGTTGAAGTCAATAGCGGTTCTGCGGAAATGCTGAAAGGCGGTGAGAAAGCCGTACAGGAGATGGCAATCCTTGACGACCTTACCCGCGTTATTACCGGCAGCATGGACGAAATGACCTCCGGCTCATCATATATCAATACTTCCGTACAGGAAGTTAATCAAATTACCCAGCGTAATAAAGAGAGTATCGCCGAACTCGCCGCCGAGGTGAGCAAATTTAAAGTTAAATAATTCAGGGGAAGCAGGGGCGTTATGGCTTTAATGAAACATGGTTCAGAATGGATACGGGATATATGTCGGAAAAACTGTACACGAATGTAGAGTATTCAAGTTGCCGCAGAATAAAGAATATGTCACTGCGTCTATTGGCGGATAGACTGTTTTTTTGTATATTTATTCTGAATTATCGATTGTTTACCGGAAACCTCTGGAATGCCTGTCTTTTTAGAGATACCGAGTCATTATTTTAAAGAGGATCGCGTATGAAGCTTTATAGTAGAAGACAACTTATTCTTTCTGCAGTTGTTGTAGGCTGTTTTATTGCGCTCGCCGCTTATGGAATAGGCTTTTATTTAGGACATGAAACAAAAGCGCCGCAGGGAAACTCCGCAGTAGAGCTTGAAGCATTGACAGGAAGCAATACTGCCTTAGCTCAACAGAGCGGTGTGCAAACAGGTGGTATCGAAAATACGGGCAGCGGGAGTGCGTCTGTCGCGGAACCGGTGGAGCAGACAAATCCGTATCTGACAACTGCCGCGGAACCGGCGAGCCGTTACACTGCAGAAGAAAAGCAAAATATTTCGGTGTACGAAAATACCAACGATGCGGTTGTTAATATCACGACGGAAACTGTCGGGGTAAACTGGTTCCTTGAACCGATTCCTCAGGAAGGCGGCTCCGGTTCGGGGTCGATAATCGACAGTCGCGGATACATCCTTACCAACACGCACGTTATTGAGGATGCGACAAAGATATTCGTATCCCTTTCGGACGGCAGCCAGTACAATGCCAAAGTGATCGGCGTAGACCGTGAGAACGATCTTGCCGTGCTCAAATTCGACCCGCCTGCAAACACTCAACTTACGACGATAAAATTCGGCGATTCGGACGGGCTCAAGGTAGGGCAGCGGGTACTCGCAATCGGAAACCCCTTCGGCTTAACACGGACGCTGACGGTCGGTATTGTGTCCGCCCTCGGCCGCCCGATTCAAACCGATAAAAACGTCATCATCAAAAATATGATTCAAACCGACACAGCCATCAATCCCGGTAACTCGGGCGGCCCGCTCCTCGATTCGGACGGCAGGATGATCGGTATCAATACAATGATTTATTCCACGTCGGGCAGCTCTGCGGGAGTTGGCTTTGCGGTGCCCATCAACACAGCTAAGCGGGTTGTATCCGAGATTATCAAGTACGGAAAAGTTCGGCGCGCGTCCATCGATGCGGAGCTGGTACAGTTGAACGCTTCGATTGCAAACTATGCGGGGCTGTCGGTACAGCGCGGGCTATTGGTTTCCCGTGTTAAAAAAGACAGCAATGCCGAAAAGGCAGGGCTCCGCGGCGGAGCGAATGCCGTCCGTTACGGTATCGGGAAGCGTGCAGCGGTTATCTACCTCGGCGGCGACATCATCACCGAAATTGCGGGTCAGGCTGTCAGCAACCTCAGCGAATACTATGCTGTTTTGGAAGATAAAAAACCGAATGAGAGTATCGCCGTAACGGTGCTCCGCGGAAATAAGACCGTGAAACTGACGCTTACCCTTTCCGAACGGAACGATGAATAGGTAACGAAGAAAAATGGCAAAAAAGAAAGCCGGCGGACAGATATTCCGCTGCAGCTCCTGCGGGTACAGTCAGCCGAAATGGCTCGGACGCTGTCCGGGCTGCGGCGAATGGAATACCTTGGAGGAGCAATTCCAAGAAGCGGACTTTACCCCCGGCTTTGCTTCGAGCGCCGCTGCCGTGCGGCAAACGGACGAAGCGCA
>CAUPUT010000020.1:0-12311 GCA_963514615.1 uncultured Treponema sp. | reverse complement strand
ATTTATAGTTTTTTAAATCCGTATAAATAAAAACTGAAATAATAATAATAATTGCGATAAGAATTACGCCGGCTATTTTACTCTTTAGATGTGTTTTTTTTTCAGGAGACTTTATGCGATCGATCAATGATTGACCTTGTCGTTGTATATTGACTTTTTTTTTGTTTTCTGGCTGTGTATCCGACTCCTCCGTTTTTTCACTTTCTAGAATAAGTTGTTTGTATGCGCAATACGTTTCATTTCTTGCTTTTATTAATGCAATGCCATAGCTGATTAAAAAAATATGGAACATAAGCGCCAAACAAAAAGCCGTATACACCAAAATACTTAGCGATTGGAACCAGCGTATGGTGTTTGCAAATACCATCATCCCTGAAACGGCAGCCGCAAGATAGCCTGTTACGGCAACAAGAGCGGAGATAATAACGATATTTTGTGTTATCTTTTTGTTAAGGATTGATATAAATATTATAAGGAACGCTACGGGCAGTAAAAAAAATGAAAAACAATTTACGTAAAAAAATAGAAAATTTTTTTGCGCCAAGCCGGAGAATAAAACTATAAACGGGTAGAGAAGCTGCGGCATCCGCGTATGATTAACAAGATCCATTTTATCCATACCGAAAGGTAAGAACATCAACGCGGCAAAAATAACAAGAGAGACAATTTGCAGCTTGTAGGGGAACTCTACTGTCCGTTTATGTACCGTTTCTAATTTTTCGTCTTCGATTTCACGCATCTCAATGTCCTATATTTTTAGAATAGCTTATAACCGGTGGGGACGTCTTTTTACGACCTATCGATAGTTAATGATCAGCTATAGTTTATATGCTTGGTATTTTTTGTCAAGGGAACGCCAGCGTGTCTAAGACAAAGCAAATGGTGCACGCCTTTACGGAAGCTGCGACGCTCATCACAGCCGCAGTTTTGGCTCTGTTGTTTATCGGCTGTCAAAATGCGGTAAAAACAAAGTTAGTTGTACAAATCTCGCTGTTTTGTTTTTACTGGTGAGAAAAGATGATGCCGACAGTGATTAAAGAGTAAAAACCATCTAAAGAGTACTCAAACTGTGAGAATTGTAGTGTCTATTATATGCGCAATAAGGCTAACGGTTCTATCAGTCAGCCTTTAAGCGCTCGCTCCCGTCTTCCGCATATCCTGAATAACCATTTGAGGCACCGTATTGCCATTAAAGGTATTCCGGCCGACCGTAAATACGGCATCGATGCTGTCGCCGATTTTAAATTCGACGTTCAATTTATCCGCTGCCTGCCAATACACCGCTGTCCATTTATATGCACCGCAATCGAATGTAAGGCGTAAATGCTGCGGCTGGGTTTTACCCATAATTGAGGCGGCGATTATTTTGACGCCTTTAGCGGCGAATTGCAGTGCCGGGAACCCTTCGCCGTAGGGTTCAAAGGTATCGAGCACGGTTAAAAGATCAGGCGTTAAATAATCATGCGGGAGTTCCGCATCGATGGAAAGCGGAGGATTTTCGGAGTTTTCGTCAAATTCGATAGCCGCGGTAAATTCCTGAACTTTTTTTAAAAACGGTGCAAGTTTTTCCTGCATTAAGCTGAAGCCTGCCGCAAATGCGTGTCCGCCGTAGTCGAGAAAAAAATCGGGATATGCTTCCGGCAAAGAGAGCACCCGATAGCCGCGGGCGGAACGAAGCGAACCGACTGCGGTTCCGTCTTCCATAAGACAGATAACCATACTCGGCACGTTAAACTTATCTGCAAGCCGGTTTGAAAGAATACCGGTAATGCCGCGGTGGATTTTATCGCTTACAACAACGGTGAGCTTTTCTCGATATTTTGCAAGACTTTCCCGCGCAATCGGTTCGGCAATTGCCCAGCCGGCCTTTCCGAGTTCTTTCCGCTCCTCGTTCATCGCAATAACCGCATCTGCAAGTTCATTACGTACCGCTGCGTTTTGCTCAAGGAAGAGCCGGATTGCCGTTTCCGGTTTACCCATCCGTCCGGTTGCATTGATAACAGGCGTAATATTCCACGCAATATCGTTGGTGCCGATGTGCTTACCGATAAGCCCCTGTTTTATCATCAACTCGGAAAGACCGGCACGCGGCGCGGCATTGATGGCTGCTAAGCCTTGCTTTACCAATATCCGGTTTTCTCCGGTCAGCTGCATCAAGTCTGCAAGCAGCGAAAGCGCGACAAGTTGTAATTCACGCTTTTCTTTTTCACCGTATATGTTATGCGCTTGTTGAACAAGCGTAATAAAGATATTGAAAAAGCCGTCGAGTTCGGACATCGGCGTGTCGTTGTACTTGCCAATCCGCGATAAATTCTTTAACCGCAAAAGGCTCATTTCGGCAAGCTGAGGCGCAATCTTTGCACATTCGAGTCTAAAATCACTCACATAAAACTCAACCGACTTACCGAACACTTTTTCCAGCTGCTTGAGTTGCAGCTCCTTATCCCACACGAAAATCTGCTGCCCCTGCAAAAACCTGCCGAGCCGAGTATCTGAAAACGGAACCATACCGGGGATAATCGTTTCCGTGATTCGAGCTGTTTCAACTAAATTGACGGTATGGATCGCTTCCACTGCAAAGGCATCGTTGACGGGGCGGACATTCAACAGGCAAATCTGTTGCTTATAAATATCGAGAAGTCCGAAGCGCAGGGCGGTAACCACCTTCCACGCCGTAGCGCATCCCGAAAGATGTTCGTTAGGATAGCCTGACCCCGGCACCTTACAGTTAATGATGACTGCGGCATCGGGAAGCGTATCCTGCGGGGTGTGATGATCGATGACGATAACATCGATTCCTTTCTCCGCAGCATAGGCGACTTCTTGAATATTGGAAATACCGCAGTCTACGGTAATGATGAGGGTACCGCCGTCGGCTTCATGCGCATCAACCGCTTCGCAGGAAAGCCCGTACGGTTCGTCGCCGGTGGGAATACGCCATGTCGTCGGGATGCCTAAATCGGTGAGCGCTTCGTAGAGCACGGTAACGGCGGTGATCCCGTCCACATCGCGGTCTCCGAAAATAAGTACCCGCTCCCCTTCTTCCTTCGCATCGAGAATCCGGTCAACGGCATCTTCCATATTTGCAAAAAGGAAGGGATTGTGCACATAGCGCAAATCGTTTTCAAGGTGAAAAAACGCCTCGCTCCCTTCGGCAATGCCGCGCCGCAGCAAAATCGATGCAACAAGCGGAGTGCAGCCGTATTGCTGCGCCATGGAGCGGACAACACTCGGGTCTATATCTTTTTTTTCCCAATTCACTGTATGGTACCGGCTGCGCGGCTACAAGTCGGCCGCAGAAATTTCTTTAAATACCAGCGGACGCATTTGCGGCTTTTCCGCGGTATACCGTATCGCTGTTTTGATCATATCGGAAGCGGCCGGAAGGCACTCCGCATCCTTGCCGTACACATCCATGATGAGGTCGCCTTTTTTAACGGCATCGCCTGCGTGCTTATGCAAAATCATACCGGCATCGGGACACACCGCATCGGTGGTTTTATTGCGGCCGACCCCAAGATTGACTCCGGCAATACCGATTTTGAACGCATCGATATCCGCGATAAAGCCGTCTTGTTCCGCTTTAATGCGGCAGGCGTACGGGCTGCGGCGCTTTCCGCATTCGGCAACGAACTGCTGTGCATTGCCGCCTTGCAGCGTAATGTTTTCTAAAAACAGCTCAAGCGCTTTGCCGCTGCGAAGCGCCTCTTGCGCTTTTTGAATTCCTTCTTCTTTTGATGCAGCCTTATGACCAAGCACGAGCATCCAACCGGCAAGTTGTAATGTTAAGTCGGTTACATCCTGCGGCCCCGTACCTTTTAGAACATTGTAGGTTTCTTCCATTTCCAAGAAGTTACCGACTGCATTTCCTAAGGGTTCATACATATTGGTTATCATCGCGATAACTTTTTTACCCATCGCGGTGCCGGTACCGACAAGGCTCTTTGCGAGCGCTTCGGCTTCGGGCAGCGTTTTCATAAAGGCGCCGCTTCCGCATTTGACATCGAACACCAGCGCTTCGGCGCCTTCGGCAACTTTCTTGGAGAGAATACTCGCCGTAATGAGCGGCACCGATTCAACGGTCGCGGTAACATCGCGCAGGGCGTAAATCAGCCGGTCGGCGGGGACGATTTCTTTTGTCTGTCCCGTCATTGCAAAGCCGGTTTTTTTAATATAATTTCGGAATTGTTCAACGGAAAGGCCGGTCTTATATCCGGTAATCGATTCAAGTTTATCGAGCGTACCGCCGGTGTGGCCAAGCGCACGGCCGCTCATCATCGGAACCTTCACCCCGCAGGCAGCTACAATAGGAGCAAGCGGCAGAGAAAGCTTATCTCCGACGCCGCCAGTGGAGTGTTTATCGACAAAGGGGCCTTCAATCCCCGATAAATCCATAACCGCCCCGGAATGCAGCATTACATCGGTAAGAACGGCGGTTTCATCAAACGTCATACCGTTAAAATAAACCGCCATCAGCCATGCGGCCATTTGATAATCGGGAATCTCTCCGGCCACATATCCGTTCACTAAAAAGGCAATTTCTTCCCGAGAGAGCGTTCCTGCGCCGGTTTCTCTAAACCCGCGCTTTTTCATAATGATATCAACTGCACGCATGCTTTTTCTTCCTCAAAAATAAAAAAGATACCGGAATCGATAAACACCGGAATATTTGCTATAGAGCACAGGGCTTTTCCAAAAGGTGGTTACTTTCGGACTCGCCCCGTGTATCTTTACTGTTTAATTGAAGGCCTTGCGCCACGCGGCGGGATTGCCCGGGCCAACCCATTTATTGAGGGCAAAACCGTTCCGTAGACTTAACGTGATGAATTTCTTTGCGCGGAGAGCAGCTTCGTACGGTTCAAGCCCAAAGCCTAAGCCTGCAGTAATTGCAGCAGCAACGGTACACCCGCAACCGTGAGTCCATTCGGTTTTAATGAGTTCCGCTTCGAGATATTGGAAATCCTTACCATCGTAGAAAACATCGATAGAAGTTTCCGCATCTTTCAATTTTGAGCCGCCCTTAATGAATACATGCGGAGCACCCATATCGTAAATCCGTTTTGCGGCATCTTTAATTTCTTCTAGCGTCGAAGGCGTATCGACATGAGCAATCTGACCGGCTTCAAACACATTCGGCGTAATAATCTTTGCAAGCGGCAACAGTTTTTTAATCAACAGTTCATTGATTTCCGGATTAAGCGGCAAATTTCCGCCTTTACAAATCATTACCGGATCAAGAACATAGTTTTCTACCTTATATTTACCGAGATACTCGGCAGCAAGCTCGATTGCGTATGGAGTTGCCAACATTCCCGTTTTTGCCGCATCAACGCCGATACCGTTAAAAATGGTTTCGAGCTGAGCCCGCAGCGAATCTTCACCGATTGGGAATACTTCATGTCCCCAATCCTTATGGGGGTTCATGGTAGCAACCAAAGTAATCGCTGCCATACCGTATCCGCCATACTCCTGAAATGTCTTTAAATCCGCCTCAAGCCCTGCTCCGCCTGATGCATCGGAACCGGCAATTGTCGCTAATTTTATCATTTTATACTCCTATAAAAAGTCAAGAAGAAAGTGTCAACTTTCGATTGACTTTTTACGCACGTTCGCAACGAAGTGAGAACGTGCAGATGATATACAAGTTTGCGCTTAAGCAAACTTGGGTAAATAAAAGCCTGAGCTATTTGTACGGCTTTTATTTTACACTCCTCAATTATGAAAATATCTATAGAGTGAAAACTATATCACATTTACCCGTTAAGTCAAGGTCGTTGCATGACCGGTTTCAATGCTATTTTCTTAGGCTTTTCGATATATTTACCGATATCTCTCATAAAGTTATTTGTTTGCATTACTATGCCCTACCGTTGAGGAGAATTTTAAATGAAAAAAGCATTGCTACCGTCTATCCTATTCGGTTTAGTAATAATCATTGTGAGTTGTAAAACCGCTCCGGAAGATAAAACGCCCGATCCGGTGCCTGTAGAAACTGCAAAAACCTCTACTTCGAATGAGCAGGCCGTACAGACTGAAAATAAATCCGAGACAATGCGAAACGCAACTACTGAAGCTATACCTTCCAATTCGGAAAAGGCCGAACCTAAAAAAGCTGAGTCTCAAAAATCCGAAATAAAAACGCCCGCGGCATCTGCTGCAAAAACCGACACACCTAAACAATCGGCAAAAGCTGCTCCCCAAAAGACACCGACAAAAGAATCTGCTCAGAAGGGAACACCTCAAAAGACGGCAGCACAATCGGAAAGCGCTTCTAAAAATAAAACCGTTTCTCAAGCGAAAAATGCACCTCAAGTGAAAAACGCTCAGGCAAAGCCCGCTAAACAAGAGCCGACACAACAAAAAGCAGCGAAGTCTAAAAAAGTCGCAGAAAATAATAAGAAGTCCGCATCTCCGGAAACGGCCAAGAAAGAAGCACCTAAAACGGCATCTGCCAAGCAGGGGGCTGCGGATAAAGCCGCTCCTGCAAAACAGCCGGAAAAGAAAGCGGTCGAACAAAAAACGAAAGGGCATACTCAGAAAACACCACCCCAAAGGACGGCGACGAAAGAACCGACTTCTCATACTGCTGCGGCTCAAATTACGGATATTATATGGATGATCGAACAGGCCGATGCTTCTTTTGTTTCTAAACAGCATAAAGGTGATGGAAAGATGTTTGTTACCATGTTCGCAAAATATAAGGGAGACCTTACCTCCCAGGATTTTCAAGAAGCGTTTTTTGCATCCCCCGCTGATGTGTGGAGCCTTGACGGGAAAAATGCGAAGGGGCTGCTGGAAATCAACAAAAAAGATAACTTATTGACGTTGAAGCATCTTGCCGCAGGCGAAGGCGTAGGTGCTGCCGCACTTGGAAAATGGTTTGCATCGGTTACACTTGCGGGGCAAAAGCCGTTTGAAAAAGAATTGAATGTAACCGGCATCGGCGGACAAGCAGTAACCGCAGGCGCGGCGGATAAAACATCAAAAGAGAAATCAAAGAAGGTTTCATTTATTGTTCCTGTCGCAACAGCTGCAAACGAGCAGCAGGCGCTTGCCTTTCCCGTTATTCACTCCGTTTCCCGCGACGCCGATACTATCGAAATTATCTTTTCGATCAAAGATTCGCGGGTTAAAAATGCATACTTCTATTTTGATGTGCCCGGAGAAGAATATTACCGCGATTCCGGTTCGATGATTGATGCAACGGGAAAACCGGTAAACGGATGCCGTTCATTCTCCACCGACGGGAAGAAATGCCGGTATATACTCCGCAAAGATGCAAGCAATCAAGATTGGTTCGGTAAAGCGACTCAGTGTTTCCTCGTCGTTTCCGATATAAACCGTGTCGCTTCGCCATGGGAAGAACGGCATCGCACTATCAGCGCTGCATCGCGCATCGCAAAATAGCGACTATTGGTAGGGTAAACACATCAGACATTTTTTGAATACCTCGCAGAATAATAAATAGGCTGTTCAACCTTTCCTTTTGAAAACAGGCGGGCATCTGCTTCGTTATTCCACAAAAATTACTCCTCGACGTGCAAAAAGCACACCTGCGGGTAATTTTTGTTCATGCCTCGTATCTGCCGCGCCTCTTTTCAAAAGGCTAACGTAAAAATTATTTTTAACCATTAGCCACTATTATTCTGCGATTCTTATCGATTCTATCTGATGTGTTTACCCTACGGTTTTGGAAAAACTTTCCGTAAGCCTTTTGAAATAGACTGTTAAGCAGTTGTACATCCGTGTACCTCTCTACCGATGTACGTCCATGTACATCGGTAGAGGACAAGTTTTGTTCCAAAACTTGTTTCTGACTTATTCCCCGCCCATCCTTGGGCGTTCTGACGACGAGATTTGTGCATAACACAAATCTCGCTCCTGTATAACCCCACTGCCATCCTTGGCAGTTTTGATACGTTGAGCGGCGGCACGGATGCCGCTCGTATTAAGCAGAATCAAGTTTGACAATGGTCAAACTTGTGTTCAGCGAAGTACACGGACGTACTTCGCTGAACGAGCGACGCAGTAGATGCACCGTCTATTTCAAAAGGTGTTGCTAGGGTAGATACGCAGCATTGATATTCCGCAACGCATCGAAGAGCTTACGCTTTAATTCATAGTTACCGTCCGTAAGCTTATCCAATCGGGAACGAGCGGTTTTTCTGCCTGAATTATCTTGATAGCTGCACGTGCAGGTGGAAGAAATATAGCCCTGCATTTCTGCATGGCGAACAATCATTGGGATATCGGCAAGGCAGAGCGGGCGGATAAAGGTCAACGGGAATTTGTCGAACTTCAGTACCGGAGGCATCGCCGCAAGCTCTCCTTTCGTCAGCGCATTCATCAGCGCCGTTTCGAGGATATCGTCCAAGTGGTGCCCGAGCGCAATCTTATTAAAGCCATGCTCCCGGGCGTACTTGCTCAATTCCAACCGGCGCTGACTGGAACACCACCAGCAGTTCATCTTTTTGCCGGTTTTAAGCCGTTCCAATACCGAAATCGTTTTAACGGTTACATCAATTCCCCAGCTTTTAAACCGCTCCGCCAATTCAGGGGCAAACTCGGAGCCGATATCCGTAGCAATATGGAGCGCAGCAACCTCAAAAACCGGATGGCGGCGCTGCAGCCGAGCCGCAAAATATTCCGTGAGGGCGGTCGAATCTTTCCCGCCGGAAGCGGCAATCAAAATCTTGTCTCCGGCTTCTATCATATTATATTCGGAAACAGCCTTATCGATGGTTCTAAACAGTTTCGGGTTTGCCATATCGGATGATAACAGATGCGCTTAGGCGGCGGCGCTTGGAAAACTCCGTACACGGAATCTGACGGGTATCATTGATGTCCGTTGGCACCGGCATCGATATAGCTGTAGAGCGTATACTTTGAAATACCGAAGTAAGTTGAAATCTTATCGCCGGATTTTGTAATTAAAAAAGCTCCCGAGTCATTTAAAAATTTAATAGCGGCAATTTTATCGTCTTTATTCATCAGAGCAACCGGCTTGCCTACAATGCGAACTGATTGTTCGATCAACTCATCCAAAAGATCATTCACATTTTGCGGAATATTTTCCGGTTCATTTTTAGCGCTGACAGGTGAAATAAGCTGCTGTAACACATTCTCCGCCATCTGCATTGAAGTAATATCGAAATTAATCGAGAGTACCGCTTCAATTGAAGCATCTTCGCCGCGGATAAACATAGTGCTTGATTTAAGGATGCGCCCGTCTTTTGTTTTTGTCAGATAGCTCAGCTTATCTTCCAATGTTTTATGATCACTATGCAGCGCTTCAAGCACTACATGCGACGGCCCGTCTCCTATTTTCCGCATCGTAACATTTCCGTGTTCTATAATAACGATCGAGCTGCTGGTATAGTCGGCGGTAAGGTCATGCACAAGGACTTCGCAATTGTTACCAAAATGGACAGCAATACCGTGTGCAATTTGCTGCAACAGCGCAAGGGTGTGTTTGGACATCATACCGTGTAATTCCTTCTATTGCAGCTTGCGTATAGCCTGATTGAGCTGTTGCACAGCGGCATTTTGAGGGTCGGCATCGATAGCCTTTTGTAAGTATCCGACAACGGTTTCCGTATCCGCATCTCCTGCCATCAAATAAGAATAGGCTGCTAAATACCATGCAAGCTGTAATTCGGCAGGTGAAAGATCGCCTGTTTCCGCAGCAGCTTTATATTCATCACCTGCTTTATGATAATTTCCCTTCAGTGTAAAGGTCTTTGCTCGTATGTCCGCGCTCATCAACACATATTTGCCCTTTAAACCTGAACGATTATCGGGATCGAGTGCAGGTACTTGCATACGCAATGCATCATAGCGATGCGCTTCCGCATTGCCGACCGTAGTTAAAAACGCATCGATTGCTCGTGCCTTTTCCGCCCCTTTTGTAGTATCGATATGCTTTCGCGCTTCAACCACCTTCGTCCGCTGCACAGTCAGTGCTTTGATCTTTTCTATCAACTGAGCTTCGTTTTTTATATCAGCTCCTATAATGGCAGAGGCATATACATCCTGTTTGGCCGTTTGCAGCACAATAAACGGAATATCAGGCACTGCATATTCTGAAAACAGCAGGTAATTTTTTTGCGCTGTTTCCCGCTCGTTTTCCGAAGGGTTATGCAGCAAGTCGATAAAACGGGCTGCGTAGTTTTTTGCCAGTTCCGCTTTACATGATTCGGTTAGAATATTCTTTGAAAAATTTGCCGCTTCCTGTGACCAATCGGAACCGGTAAAGATAAGCAATATATCCCTTTTATCTCTATTAGTATTTCGCCTACCTGCCGTATCGTTCTTTCCTGCTGAGGCGGTAGAAATACAGCTGCTCACCATAACAACAAGGCAGAAGCCGATAGATAATAATCCGTATCGATATAATTTTTGCATAGACCGATTATAGCATTAAATCAACAAATCGCAAAGGGTTTTAACGGTATCGGTGATCGGGGTACCGTTTTACTCCATAACGGTGATTTCGACACGCCGGTTTTGTGCGCGACCGTCTTCATTTGCATTCGAGGCAATCGGTTTTGAACCGCCTGCTCCGCTATAGATGAATGCACCGGCCGAGATACCGCGTTTTGTCAATTCATCGACAACGACTTTTGCCCGTCGAAGGGATAGACTGAGCTGGGAGTTTTTATCACCAACATCAGCAGTGTGGCCTTCAACAAAGAGATTTTTAAAAGTCAGCGTCTTTAATACGGCGGCTATCTCATCAAGTTTTTTATCTTCTCCATATAATAACTCCGCTTTATCCGCCACAAAATTTAAATTTTGCAAGTTCAACAGAATGCCGCGCTGTGTTTCCTGTACATTGAAGATGCCGTCTCCTTTGCCTTTTAGGCGTTCCTTGTTTGGGCTATCCGGTTTTGCCGGTACGTGCGGTGTTGTCTCGCTTGACGTTTTCTCAGATCGCCGGACAGGAGGTTTTGCAGGCTTCTTGGAATCTTCAAGTAATGCTATTGCCGGTACGGAGCCGCTGTTATAAACGGTATGCTGCCCGTAATCGTAAAAGTGCAGTAAAAAGCCGCGCTGCCGAATCGTTTCAGTACCCTTATAGAAAAACGTTTCATCGATTTTTTCTCGAATAAAGAGCGGACGGTTCCGGTCATCCAGATAAATATCCGCCGTTCTACTTCCTTCCGAGCGGCGCATGTCGGGATCGCCTAAATGATCTTCACCATGGTACCGCAAGGCAAACACTGCCCTTACATAATGAGTATCGTTTCCATTGTATTTCTTTTTGCCGATGTATTGATATTCTGCCAGTACCGGTATTCGCGTCGAATTTTTCCCTTGCTGCGGGCATACTACGATAGTACCTTCAGATGTCCATTTTTTCCCGACATCCTGTTGTTCAAGCCGCTGCGCAGGACTTGCCGGAAAATTTCGCAGCAGCGGGTAGCCGGTATCTTGTATAAAGTGAATGGCCGCTATCTTTGTGCCATCTGTTCCCCGATGAGCCGACTGCGTAAAAGCAATCGGTCTGATTTCATCAAGTTTTTTTGCCGTGCCGATCATATTCTTGCGGGTTTCTTCCAGTACAAAGGCTTCTCCTTCATACCGATACATTGACTCGTCGTTATAAACAGTACTTACTTCATCAAGGTAAATGTAGGCCTCGCGATAGGTAAGCCCTTCATAACCACCGTTTTTATAAACCGAATAGTCGGCGCGCTCCGAAATGGTAATTCTTCCGTTCTCTGCAAACGCAATGACCGGAATCAATATACAGGCAATAGATAGTATCGTTCGTTTCACTCATTTCTCCTCTAAAAAGCGCTAACTGCACCGGCTTTTATCCGATAAGACCCTCTAAAAACTTCGGTTTTTAGAGATGCCCATGTGTCTTTTATTATCATCGTCAAATACAAAGAAGATAATTACCGCCTCTGCCATGGTTGCAGGCGGGTTCTATGAATATTCAAAAACCGTCTGATGCGTTTGACTTCCTCTGTGTGAAGTTTTGAATAAAACTTCGCACATTTTTTCCAACAAGCGGGCAAATATATCAGGCAGAGTAAACCAGAATCGCAGAATAAAGAGGTTATGAGACCATTTGAACCATCTTCAACTGTTGTACATCCGTGTACAACAGTTGAAGGCGAGTTTTGTGCATGCACAAAACATCGCTGCTGTATGGAACCACTGCCATCCTTGGCAGTTCTGGTTGAACAGCCCAATTATTCTGCGGGAATTACTAAAAAAATGCCTGATACGTTTGCCCCGCTAGGTGTGTTGATTTTACCGCTAAAATCGGTACAATCGGCATAGCTACAACTTTGAGGTTT
>CAUPUT010000019.1:0-12839 GCA_963514615.1 uncultured Treponema sp. | reverse complement strand
ATCGAACTCATTATAAAAATCGGTCAAAAGCCGCGAATAATAAACAATCGATTTTGCTCCGGTACCGGCAAGTTCTATCAAATTTTTTAAGCAGAGTAAGTGAATCGATTGTCCGTTTACCAGCATATCGGAATAATTTTGAACGATGTATTCAAAATAATGAGCGGCAATAGCGTTTTCTTGAGCTTCTCGATATGCCGCTGCTAACCGTAACAGAAAATAGGCATTATACGGATTGTTCGGTTCAGCGTCAATAACGGATTGCAGGAACACTGTCAGAGATTTTATTTTATGCTCGGCTTGTAAATAACCGGTAATTTTGTCGATAAGTGCAAACCGTATTTGTACTTCCTGTTCTTTTTCCAATAAAGTGACTAAGGCTTTCTGTTCTTTTCTATGCTCATGCAGATCGGTATAAAGATAACTAAGTCGACTGGAAGAGCAGGAACAGAATAAAATGCCGACACAAAGGCCGGAACAGGCAAACAGGTACTTTTTAAACCATATCACACAGGGCATACTATCACAGTGGTTGCATATTGGCAAGGTGTGATTTAATTGACAAAATCATAGGCTCAATTATAATAGTGTCTTCAATTCCGGAAATTCAGGAGGAAAGAATGGGAAATGTCTATAAGACACGTCCGCACAGAGTGCTTGTGAATCTTATTTTTGGTGCGGGAGCAGCTCTCTTTGTGACTTTTATTGCATCAATTTGGCTTAAAAGTTCCGTATTGTTGCTGTTGATAGCGTTAGCAACTTTCGCCGGCTATATTTGGTTGGTAATTATCGATAATATGATTGTTATAGAAACCGACGGCGATACATTGACAATAAAAAAGGGTAATAAAATCGATACCTATTCGATTTCCGCCACAGCAATACGGGCAAAAACCGTTAGTTCGGGCGGCGATACGGAATGCTCGCTCTATCTTACGCGACCGGGCGAAGAAGAAGTGCTGATTGACTGCGAATTAATCGGTATTACGCAGTTTATAAAGTTATTGGATGATTTGGGAATCAATAGCGATTCCGTAACCAAACTCAGCACGGACAATACTGATGAACCGGCTAAATTGACAACCGTAAAGGAGAAAACACATGGACACCATCATGGGTAATGCAAGCTTTTCACATATCTATTATTTTATCCTTCTTCCGATAGGACTGCTTGCTTATTTTGCATTCGCAATCTTTAAAACAAAGAAGGATAAACAGCGCGTTACAAATTGGCTGAATGAACATCCGGATGCGGTAAAAGTGTATATCGGTAAAACAAGTTCGGTAACCGGTTATCTGGCGAGCGCGGCTCAGCAGATAACCGTCAGCAGTGTTGACGGGGAGCGTCCGCTCTACTTTAGAGAAAAACTTTCAACCGGATTCTATGTTACTCCCGGAACGCATATCGTTGAATCATCTTTTTCAAAAACTCGTCCCGGTTTCTTTTACCGCTCCGTTACAACGACCTACGGTGCGAGCAAACAAGAAATTACAGTAGAGGCTTCAAAATCCTATAACTATTTCTTCAATACAAAAGAAGAAGCCTACGGGTTTGAAGAATTGCATTGAATTTCAAAAGTTTAGGAGAAAATAGGTAAATCAAAAGAATTCAGTCTTGAGGTATGCAGAAACCGGTTTTTGAAACAACACCCCAATGCTCACGCCGGGGTGTTGTTTCGGATAGTTTGTCGGACTTCCTTAATATAAAAAGCCGATAGGCTTTTAGTTTTTGGACAGCTCTTGATAAATCATCTCTTTACAGAACAGTCCGATAGGCTTGCTCTGTAAATCTTTCGCCTACTGTTTTTGGACGTCCTCACAGATATTTGCTTCCGTTTCAGTATCGAAGAAGCGCGCTTTTTCCATGTTTGGAACAAAGTTAAGCGATTCGCCGATTCCCGCTTCAACGGTATTGAACGTACGGGCAATAACCTGCTGGTTCTTTGATGACAGATAGAGATGTGTTTCGGCTCCGAGTGGTTCTTTAACGGTAATTTTAAGCCTCATGATGTTTTTAACAGTATCACTTTCGGCGACAAGTTGCAGATCTTCCGGTCGAATACCGAAAAATACATTTTTATCGACGTACTTCTTTAAATATTTTTGTTGCTCTTCGGTAGGCGTCAATACAAAGGTACCTTCATCGATAGCGATGCCACCGTCTTTTTCTATCACTTTAACATGTAAGAAGTTCATGGGCGGTGATCCGATAAAGCCTGCTACGAATTTATTTATCGGATGGTTATAGAGATAGAGCGGCGAACCTATTTGCTGCACTTTCCCGTCTTTCATAACAACGATTTTATCGCCCATCGTCATCGCTTCAACCTGATCGTGTGTAACATAAATCATCGTTGCTTTTAAGCGGTTGTGCAAGTCGGAAATTTCGGCGCGCATCTGAACACGGAGCTTTGCATCCAGGTTGGAAAGCGGTTCGTCAAATAAGAATACCTTGGGGTTACGGACAATAGCGCGCCCTACTGCAACACGTTGGCGTTGACCTCCCGAAAGAGCCTTAGGTTTACGATCGAGCAGTTTTTCAATATCGAGAATACGAGCGGCTTCGTGCACGCGGCGTTCGATTTCCTGTTTATCGACTTTGCGTATCTTTAATCCGAATGCCATGTTGTCATAAACAGTCATGTGCGGATACAGCGCATAGTTTTGGAAAACCATTGCGATATTGCGGTCTTTCGGCGGGACGTCGTTCATGCGTTCTCCGTCTATATAGAGATCACCTTCGCTGATTTCTTCAAGCCCGGCTACCATGCGGAGTGTCGTCGATTTACCGCAGCCGGACGGTCCGACAAATACGACAAACTCCTGATCTTCGATAACGATATTGGCGTTCTCTACTGCACGGACTCCTCCGTCGTAAATTTTGCCGATACCTTTCAGTTCAACTTTTGCCATTACGGCCTCCTAAAAATTATCCTATATGGAAAAGTATACTTTCAAATTACGCATCTGTCAAATAAAAAAACGGCCTGTGTTTTTACTCCAAAACTTCGCTGAACGAGCAACGAAGTAGATGCGCCGTATATTTGCAAAAGAAAAAAAGCGTATTAAACAGTATCGGTATCGATTTGAAACCGGTGGATGGAATGAAGAAGAATACGCCCGACATATACCCCCGGTATTTGCCCGTGTTGCCGTAAGCCGGTGCAGGTATTATTGTAATAGGCTGCGGCAGCGCTTGCTAGTCAATTCCGGCGGAATATGCTATAGTAAATAAAGAGTATGCTTGAATTAAAACCGATTATCATAAAAGAAGCGGACGGCAAAAACGATGTCTATTATACTCTGACATGGACAGCCTTAACACACGCGGATAAATATAAGATAACAACTTCCGTTCCTGCAATAGCCGGTATGTACGAGCTGTATTATATGGATACCCATAAACGGCTTAATTTGTTGGCGATTACGCATGCGTGGTACGGAGGATTGCGGAGTAATTTGCGACAAGCCGTTGATCCGTACCATACCCATGACCCTGCGATGCGTGCGCTGCTTGAAGATGCTCCGCTATTCTACCGATACTCCTGCTCCGATTCCTTTGGAGACCTTTTGGATACCGTATGGTTTTTACACAATGTTTATTTTCCCGACGATGTGCGAGTGGAGCATTCGCAGCGGTATCGGAAGATTTTTTTACAAGAACAAGCTCCCGATAAAGTATATTGGTTGGATTAACCTATGAGTAAACTTACGAAAAAAGAAATCGGCGCGCATGTTGCGCTCTTAGTTGCGGCAATGTTTTGGGGGACTACCTTTGTCGCTATCAGCAGTACGAGCAGTTATTTTCCTCCTGCTTTTTTGGTCTTTCTACGGTGCGCCATCGGAGGAGGGGTGTTGATGCTGGTTTTTGTTAAGCGGTTAAAAAACTTGTCCCGCTCATATGTTACCGTTTGTGCTTTCCTCGGCTTTTTGATGACCATTGGGTATTTGATGCAAAACCTTTCCATTGCCGCAGGGTGCCCCCCGGGACGGTGCGGCTTTTTGGTTGCGACTTATTGTGTTATTACTCCGTTTATTGCTTGGTTTGTATGGAAAAGGAAGCCGAATATTTACCACGTTATCGCTGCTGTTGTCTGTCTGGTCGGTATCAGCTTTATTTCGATGCCGGATCTCTTAAAAACTTCCGATGTCGGTTTAAATTTCGGTGATTTCCTCGCTTTGATAGGCAGTGTGGTTTTCGGTGCATACCTCGTGTATCTCGGACGGTATGTCGATACCATGGATCCGATTTTGCTCACTATCGGAAATCTTTTTTTCGGATCCGTGTATGCAGGTCTCTATACCTATTTTTTTGAGGACAATGCTAAAATCGTCTGGAACGGACATTCTATCTTTGCTGCTCTGTATTTAGGTGTTATCTGTATGTCGTTGACTAATATACTGCAGGCGATCGGTCAGCGAGAAGTTATCGCATCGACAGCTGCACTCATATTCTCCCTGGAATCGGTATTCGGTATTATCCTTGCTATCGCATTCTGGCATGAGGAGGTAACGGCTTCGCTTTTAATCGGGTGCGCTTTCATTTTTATTGCTATTGTCATTTCCGAAACCAAGCTGGGATTCCTCAAGAAAAAATTGAGCAGCAATGTGTTCAGAAAAATTTTCTCTCAGATAAAGAAATAAACCGATGATTGACAGTGCATGGCAGTCCTTTTGCGAATTTAGAACCGATTTTAAAACAATGTGCCGACAATGGCTTAACCGTTGCGGCTATGAGTATTCGGTTCCCGATGAAGCGGTGTCATCCGTAGAAAAATCGGCAGGGCGGGGGGCGCTGCATTTGTTACAGCAAGCGGCCGCAGCGGAAAATAAAACCCCTGCCTACCCACAGGAAACGCCCATCGTGTATAACCATAGCTTGGATGAAGTACAAGCCTCCGACCGGATAAAGCTGATCATCATCAGCGATAATCCGGGAAAAAACGAGCAATTACATGAAAACCAACGCTATCTTGTAGGACAGGCCGGTAAGGTTGCGGAAGGTTTTTTCCGCCGTAATTCCGAACTTGCTATCGATTTTAGACGAGAGGTTATCATCCTCAATAAAACTCCCGTTCATACGGCAAAGACAAAGGAGCTTAATTATCTGCTCAAGCACGGGGGCGAACAATTCCGCAGTCTTTTTGAAGAAACGCAACAGTGGCTTGCTTCTCATACCGCTGCTTTGCAGGGAGCGCTCGGGTGTCCGCTCTGGCTGATAGGGTACGGCGAATTAAGAAAAAAATCTCTTTTTACTGCTTATGCAGATGAGTTGCAACGGCAGTACGGTGGAAAATTCGATGCGCCGGTATTTGTATTTCAGCATTTTTCGATGAACTGTTTTGCGATCGATTTTAAAAAATTGAGCAATGAGCATAAATCTACGGAAGAAAATCTTCGCACAATAGGCTTGCAGCACCGTAAAGAGGTCTTGGGGTGGTGATGAGGAGTTCAGGGCAAACACAGCAGATTCTTTTAATAATATCCACCCCGCAGAATAGATAGGCTGTTCAACCAGAGTTTCGCCGCGTTGCGTCTCAAATGGTCTCACAGCCTATCTATTCTGCGGTATTTGATTAGCGTATCTGCTGTGATTGCCCGTTTCTTGAAGAAAATGCGCAAAATTTTAAAAAAATTTTGCGCACAAGTTAGTAGGCAACCGCTTAAAGTATTTCTGATGCGGTTGCCTTGGGGTAGTGATAATGGTAGCGAAAGGATTTAGTGTAAGAAAAGCGGAGCTGGGCGATTTGGCCGCGGTTATGCAGGTGGAACGGCAGAGTTTTGAAGAAAACATCGTTGAGGACGAAAGTGTATTTGCCGACCGCATCGCGTATGCTTCCGATTGCAATTATGTTCTTGTTAAAATGGGTACGCAATCCGTGTGCGGTTACTTTACGGCCGAGCTATGGGCCGACTCACAGATTGAAACCGATGCATTTGCCTTAGGGCATTCGGTACGGGAACGTCATCAACCTGCAGGAACGGTGCTGTATATATCTTCTTTTGCACTGTTGCCGGAAGTACGCGGACAAAGCATTGCCGAAAAATTCTTTGTCGCCGCTATAGAGCATATCATTTCCGTTTTTCCGCAGCTGGAACGAATTATTCTGCTTGTGCATGAGGATTGGCATAAAGCGATCCGGATTTATGAAAAACAAGGCTTTATCCGCATTCAGATCTTAGATCAGTTTGCATGGTTCGGAAACAAACGGGCTTTTATCTACGAAAAAACGATATAACAAATTCTGAGAATTGAATTGTGGCGTCTAATCTAACCGGTAATGCGGGGTCAACCTAATACTTAAACTTGCCGTCACATTCTCCTCGAATCATAATAATATGCTTTGCTGAATAAATCCATACTATTGTCGCGTAAGCGTTCATATCTGCAAGTAAAAAATTCTGACATCCTAATGCCATATTCTGATAGACGGATTACACTCAGTTGTTTCACATTCTGATTTCAGTGCTTATATCTGTATGATGTTCGGAGCCTCCATAAGTGTTTTTTTCTTAAAAGTGCCGATTTTTCAGTTCTTTTTCTAAATTTCATTCTTGGCATATATCTTGCTATAACGAAATTACAGACTACGATCGTACCCATGGAGGAATGTATGCAAGAGAATATCGTTAAAATGGTACTGGCTGATTTTTCACGGCAGGATAAACGAAAAAAAGCCGTAGATACATTGTTTCAATATGTGTATTTTAATCTCGGTGAATTTGGAATCTATTGCGCAAGTGAGGATATGCGAAGCGATTTTTTGCTGTGGCTCTATCCGAAATTGGATGATATCGTCGATGGTTATAATCCCGATAGGTCGATATTTCCTACGTATCTGCGGATGTCTCTTTCATATAACTGGAAGTGTTTCTTGAGACGGAGTCGTGAACAGGTAACGTATGCAACCATTGCTCAAGACGATCAACAACGGTTGGTTAAAACAATACAGGAGGAACAAGACGGGTTGCGAACGTATGAATTATATGCGGCAAGTCCTCCGCCTTCATATGGCGTTTCACCCGAGAAAAAACAAGCCATTCAAAAAACCATTAAATGGGGAAGAAAAAAGAAGGACGTCTATACTCGTTATTTTTTAGTTTTGCTTTGTAAAGCTTGTTTTTATATCGATGAACAATTATTACGGACTGTTGCCGAGCATTTAGGTATACCGGTACGGAAGATACGACTGTTGATTGAAGAAGTTAAAGAGATAACCGATAAACGAGGCGATCTTTATCGTGAATGGAAGGCTAAGCGGGATTTTTATTATGTGCGTTATAAAAGTGCGACTCTCCAACTGCGTAAAGTTGATGAAGTTCATGCATCCGTAATCAGACGTCTGAAAAATCAACAAGTATACAGTTATGCGCGCTGGCAGAGATATCTTAAACAGATTAACGAATATACACGGGGGCCAAGTAATCGGGCGTTGGCAAAGCAGTTGGGTGTTTCCCGTACGACGATTGACAACGACCTTGTCGAGCTTAAAAAAGCGTGTTATGGTAAAGAATGCATGTATACTTAGCAAGCGGCAACCGGCATAAGCAAGAAGAATTTGCCGCTATTTTAAAAGATCATCACATCAGCCTCCCCGCTGATGCCGGTATCACATTTGATCCTGAAGAAACAGGAACAACTTTTTTGGAAAATGCATTATTAAAAGCTCGACTGTTATACGAAAGCGTTCGCTGTCCGGTGATTGCCGACGATTCCGGATTGTGTATCGATGCACTCGGCGGTAAGCCCGGCATTTACTCAGCCCGCTACGGTATGAAAAACGGAGTGCAGCTGAAAGCGGAGGAGCGAAATCAACTCGTTCTCCAGCAGATGGAAGGTGTGGAAAACCGTCGCTGTCGGTTTGTCTGCTGTATTGCAGTGATATTGGATTTCAACCGTTTTTTTACGGTGCAAGAAACGTGCGAGGGCATAATTACCGAATCGGAGATCGGCAGTCACGGCTTCGGCTATGATCCCATCGTGTACCTTCCGGAAATCGGAAAAACGGTTGCGGAATTGACGGCGCAGGAAAAAAACGAGTTGTCCCATCGCGGGAAAGCGGGACGGGTCGTCGCTCAACTACTGAACACTCTTTCGTAACGAATGTTACTGTACCTTATGATTTGACATGATATAATCGCCATACTATGAATCTTTTGATCGTTTCCGGGCCGCCTTCTTCGGGCAAAACAAGCGTTATCTTAAAGACAGTCGAGGCGTTGCATACGCAAGGGCTTCGTGCCGGAGTGGTGAAATTCGACTGTCTCTACACCGACGACGACATACTCTACGAGAAAGCGGGTATTCCCGTTCAAAAAGGTATTTCCGGCTCACTTTGTCCGGATCATTTCTTTGTTTCCAATATTGAAGAAGTGGTACAATGGGGTGTAAAAGAGAAATTTGATCTTCTGATAACGGAATCCGCAGGCTTGTGCAACCGCTGTTCTCCATACATTAAGAATATCCTCGGTATCTGCGTTATCGATAATTTGTCGGGTATCAATACACCGAAAAAAATCGGTCCGCTGTTAAAGGCTGCCGATATTGTCGTCATTACAAAAGGCGATATCGTGTCGCAAGCCGAACGCGAAGTGTTTTGCGCCCGTGTCAACACCGTTAATCCGCGGGCGATTATTATGCAGGTAAACGGCCTGACGGGGCAAGGTGCCTTTGAACTGAGCACATTACTTTTTAACCGCGATAAAGATATTTCGACGGTGCAGGGTATGGAACTCCGCTTTCCGATGCCCGCGGCGTTGTGTTCCTATTGCTTGGGTGAAACGCGGGTCGGCGAAAATTTCCAGATGGGCAACATCCGCAAGATGGAGATTAAACCTGTTCGGAAGCTTCCGCTTCTGAACAGGCTGCCTTGAAATGCGATGTTCTAAATCGTGCTATTTGTACGATTTAGAACTCGTCGACCTGTTCGACAACGAAGTTATCGAACAGGTCTATTGCCGAGTCTCAAACAAATCGTTAAAGGGAACCTCTAAAAACCTAACCGAGTTTTTAGTGATGCCCAAAACATCTTGCAAAAATTTTATGGGGGAACACTATGACCGCAGATACCGGTTTTGAAATACACAGCACCGCCGAAAAACGGATGGAACTTTCAAAAAAAACGATAGAAACACTCCTTGCGGAGTATCCTTTTATTGAAGATTTTTTTGCTGAAAACAGATTAACGGAGCTGCACATTCTGAATAATACGCAGCGCACTTTTGACTCTTTTCTACAAAGCCTTTCCGAAGAGCATTATGAAGATTATGCACTCGATAAAGAAGCTCTATCCCACGCGTTCTTTGAATACATCATTCAAATGGAACAGTTTTTAAATGGGGATGATGTTCGGAGTGTGCAGAGTCTTACAATACTGCCCGGTACGAATAAATCCGGCGAGCCTGAAAACTTTGAAGACCTTGTATTGTATCCGTCCCAGATTATTTCGATTGTCGGGCCGACCGGTTCCGGTAAGTCGCGGCTGCTTGCCGATATCGAGTGGACGGCGCAAAAAGACACGCCTACCGGTCGCGCAATACTTATCAACGGCGAAGTACCCGATAAAGCAATCCGGTTTTCGATTAACAACAAATTGGTTGCGCAGCTTTCTCAGAACATGAATTTTGTCATGGATCTCTCCGTACGGGAGTTTATCGAACTCCATGCAGAAAGCCGTTTGGTCGAAGATACGGAAGGCGCCGTCCAACGGATTATCGAAGCGGCAAATAAACTGGCGGGTGAGCAATTCCGGCTGGATACACCGATTACCGCATTGAGCGGTGGACAGTCCAGGGCATTGATGATCGCCGATACCGCGATTTTAAGCTCGTCCCCGATTGTTTTGATTGATGAGATTGAAAATGCCGGTATCGATCGGAAAAAGGCTTTGCAGCTTTTGGTATCGAACGATAAAATCGTGCTGATGGCAACTCACGATCCCGCGCTTGCGCTCTATGCCGATAAGCGTATCGTGATTAAAAACGGCGGTATCCATGCGGTCATCGAAACTTCCGATCATGAGAAAGAACTGTTAAACGAGCTTGAAGCGATGGATGCAAAAATTCAAACAATGCGGAGTAAACTGCGTGCAGGCGAACAGCTGTAGAGCGTTTCTTCAGAGTGTTATCGAGAAACGACGGGTATAAAATCAGGCCTTCCGCATTATGAATCGGTCTCTTATCGTCCGGGGCGTGTTCCTCCGTATTTTCCGTCATAATCGGGCAATGGGTTACCCGCGCCGTCAACACCGCTTTTATGCGATGCTTGATAGTTATATTCGTTTGCTTCTATGTCAAGCAAAAAATAGTCATGCTTAGGCTCGGCTTCTTTTATAAAATTTCCTTGCGCGTCGGAAATTTCACCGTCATCCCACGTAGGATCCAACATACGGTATTTTTTTATATTGTTCAGTGAGCATTCGGCATAAAGCCATGCATGGCTTTCTTTCTGTAAAGATTGAGGTTGTATTCCACAGCCGATAACACACTTTGTTCGTATTCCTATTGATCGTAGCAGGGCTGCCGTTATGGAAACGTACCCTTCGCACACGCAGGTACCACGCGTAAATACGCTTACTGCATCTTGTTTTTTATACATTCCTTCTAACAAACTGCTTTTATCATATCGATATTCCGTACACACGGCGTCATATATCGCTTTTATTTTTTCTTCATCTTCTGTTTTTCCTGCGGTTAATTCTTCGGCATATTCACGGATTGTATTGTTGTCGCTTTGTACAAAATATGAAGGATATAAAAAGCATCCGTCCTCATCCCGCGTATTTTCTATTTTAAATGTATATGTTTTAGCATCGGATGCAATCCCTACGCCGTTTATATTTCCTTCACCGGATAAATTAACGGAGATAGTCGCAAGCTCGTAAACTGTAACAGTATACCGTCCTTTCCCAAACGGAAGCCAAATAGTTTGCAAAAAGTTTCCGCGCGGAAAATATTTTGTCTGTAAATCGGTTCCGTCTTTTTGAACACGGAGCAGTGCATAGTTATAAACGGATGGGTTTGTTATGGCGCCTTGCAGAGTAAAAAAGCCGTCCGCTTTAAAGCCGGTTACAGATGGGCTCGAAATATGTATTTTTTCGGAGTCGTTTAAAACCGTTCCGTCCCCGCCCTGTTCTCTGCCGCGGTAGATTTGACCGTTATAGACAATGTATGAATCCGCATAAGCAGGTGCGTGTTTGAGATTTGTGTTTGTGTCAGAACTATTTGCAGTTCCCAATGTACAAGAGGCGACAAATAAAGCTAAAAAGAAGCTCAAGACACTATATTTTATCATTTTCATATTTTTCTAAAAAAAGAAGCGCTGACATACCGGTATACCAGCGCTTGTCAATTATTAAGTTTTGGGATACTTAGTTAAATTCTGCAGCAAATGTAATATCTTCATTTATCATGGTAAATGTTAGGGGATTTTTCCTCTTATCCCCATCCGTTAGCTTTAATTTTGTCCAATCGTCATCGTTTACATACCATGATGCAAATGTTTTACCTTTCGGTATAATAGCTTCAATCGTTACCTGTTCACCTGCCGTGATTTTCTTTTCATTGAAAGGAGTTTCGGTTTTACCGGTAATTTTTCCGCCTTGTACTGTAAGCGTATGGGGAATCGCAACAGCCGCTCCGGTAAAAAAAGAATATCGTTTTTCTTCCGCAAGTTTTGTACCTGCCCCGGATTTTATATCTGTTTCAACTACAATATAGTACTTCGTATTCCCGTTAAGCGGTTCGGGATCCATCGTAAGAAAGCGTTTCCCGACCATTTTGAATGTTACCTTGGAAATAAACTTATTTCCCGCTTGTATATTTTCAAATCGTGGATCCATAAGACGGGAAGCATCGTCTCCTTTGCCGGAATCTTTTGTAGTAATATATATGCCGGTACCCTTCGTACCGCCTTCACTTTCCGAAGACGATGTATAGGTAGAAGTGTCGATAAGCTGATTAAAATATATCGATACGGTGCTGTTTACCGGAATATTCGGTTTACCGGCGGTTGTAATATCCATATTAGGATCATCATTGATAAGAATTTTCTCTACTGTTAAAGTCGGCGGATTATCCGTTTTTTTTATTTTAAGGCGAAATACCTTATCTTCTTCCGTATAATACATATTTGAGCGATCGCAAAAGCCTTTTTTAAGCGTAAGGGTATATGATTTTCCTTCTTGCAGAGCGCCTTGTGCTTTCAGTTTTAGTAGGTTAGAACTGCGGTCGTATGTGATATCGCAAGCCACGGGGTCGCCGTATTTTTCAATCATAACATATTGCCGACAAATAGCATACGCTTTTGCTTCGGAGGAATCCATCTCTTTTATACCGTTATTGAGCGCAATTTGTACAACGCACGGATTTTCGATTTCCATATTTTCGGAATACGACTGTCCGTTTATCGTTATCGCACCTATCTTATTTTTTAGAGGAAGCGTCTTTATAACGGAACTTTCGGCTATAACCTCATCCTTAGCGGTATATGCCCGTACCATTATACGCACTTCTTTCTCTTCAGTCCCCATCTCTTTATCAAGATCGATAGTGCCTGCGGCTGTTTTAAATTTTGGTTCCGTTAGTTTTCCATCTTTAGGGTCATTGGTTTGTTTGCCGTTAATAAAGACATTGTAATAATTCGCGTTGGGGAATGCTTTCCACTTTATTTCCGAGTTGATAACATTCCGGTGGACATCAGCGGCAAAATGCCCTTTAAAATTGGAGGCCGTAAAATCTTCGAGTTTAGGAACGGCAGAGCCTGCTGTCTCTGGGGGGGGGGGGGGGGGGGGGGGGGGGGGGGTTTGGGATGTTTGGGGGGAGAGGGGGGGGGGGGGTGG
>CAUPUT010000018.1:0-12874 GCA_963514615.1 uncultured Treponema sp. | reverse complement strand
TCGGAATCAAACTGATTAACCGGCGTATGATAAATCGAATCATGCTTCCCCCAAAATTTGTATATGTTTACGGAAGCATTGATAGGATAAAAAAATGAGTACACCGATTACTTCATGCATTATGCTAAACCGGTATCCTTGCGAATGATATCAATACTCCATACTCACATTTTTTAATTTAAAGGAGCTCGGTGATGTCTCAAAAGTCGTTTACTTTTTTGCCATCCCCAAGCTCCTGCAGCGCCGGAATGATCCGCTAAAATCAACCGGCACCATAGAGACACCTTGAAACCTCAGGCTCCAAGAGAGAGCTCATTATTTTACTTTCTTAATACCGACATAGGGATTAATATTCTGCGGATTGGTATACCAGCCTTCCCACTTTGTCGTGTCGATAAGGTTCTGGCTGACATACGAATACATCGGTAATACACCCTGATCCTCAGTTAAGAAAATGGATTCAGCATCATGCAGAGTTTGGAACCGATCCGCCCCGCCTTTCATTGTAGCAGCCTTACGTACCAATTCATCGAACTTGGGATTGCTGTATTCGCCGTCATTATTTCCGCCACCGGTCATAAAGAGCTCCAAGAAGGTATTGGGATCCTGATAGTCGCCTGTCCATCCTGCACGAGTAATATCGAAATCATGCTGGTTACGCATATCGAGGAAGGTTTTCCATTCGTAGTTCTGAATCTTGATGTCGATACCGAGATTCCGCTTCCATGATTCCTGCGCATATTCGGCGATCATTTTATGACCTTCAAGCGTGTTATAAATAACCGTTAATACAGGGAACCCTTTTCCGTTGGGATAGCCTGCTTCCGCAAGCAACCGCTTAGCTTGTTCGGGATCAAATCCGGCTCCTTCACCGGGTGTATAGCCTGCCATGGGAGGTACCATCGAGCGGGTTGCAAGCTGGCCGCCTTTCGTTACTTTTTCTACCAGTTCTTCACGATCGAGAGCCATCGTTAACGCCTTACGCACACGAGCATCCTGCAGCGGACCGCGTTTTACGTTAAAGATGTAATAATAGGTAGAAAGCTGAGGTGCAACCTGATAGTCGGACATCTGCTTTACTTCATCGATACGGGGAACGGGGATACCGGCTTCCCAATCTATTTCTCCGGCCTTGTACTTTTCAAACGCCGTATTGCTGTCTTCGATCGGCAAGAATGTTATGCGTGAAAGATGGACATTTGCTTTATTCCAATATTTTTCGTTCGGTACAACGGTAACTTTTTCCTGCGGCACCCATGATTCAAGTACAAAGGGGCCGTTTCCGACGAAGTTACCGGGTTTAATCCAATCGGTGCCGAACTTTTCAATTGCATGAAGCGGTACGGCATTGAAAGCATAATGTGCAATAACATCGGTCGCATAGGGTGCAGGGCCGGTCAACTGTACTTCAAATGTCATATCGTCCACAGCTCTGATACCGACAGCCGATGCATCGGCCTTACCGGTGTTGAAGTCTTCCGCGCCTTTTACGATCAAGCTAATCATAAAGGCATATCGAGAACCTGTTTCGGGGGTAAGTGTACGCAGCCATGAATCGACAAAAGTTTGTGCGGTAATCGGTGTACCGTCGCTCCATTCCGCTTTGCGCAGGTGGAAGGTATAAGTCATACCGTCTTCGCTGATATCCCACGATTCTGCAACACCGGGAATGGCATTGCCGGTTTTGGGATCGTACGTTACCAAGCCTTCAAACAATGCCAGATTGATGCGGTGTTCAGGCACCCCCTCAATCTTCGCAGGATCCAAGCTCTGGGGTTCCGCACCGTTTCCAATAATAAATTCGGCACCGGATGCACCGGAAGCTGAAGTTTTTTCACTTCCGCCGCCGCAGCTTGCTAAAATCAGCGCGACGCTTACAAAAGCAGTTAATAAGCATACCATTTTACGCTTCATACTCTACTTCTCCTTTTAAGTTATAGTGAGTGATATTATTTAATTATACACAATCTTTCTGATATATCAAGTATATTTATACAATAAATCCGGAAAAACCGTATATTTTTGCATTTTCTCAACAGTGGCATGGTTTTGCTCGTATTAAGCAGAATACCGGAAAAGGAAAGATAAAAAAAAGTGAAATAGTGAGTAGCGTGCTATACGCGGATAGAATCGTCGAGGGCATAAAAAAACCGCTCCAGGAGTATGCAAGATGGAGCGGTTTAAAATAGAGTATAAATCATTCACACTTATCAATACTTTTACGAACGCCTTTGACTTATAGAAACCTCCTTACAAGGAACCCCTTGTATGATTGTATGTTAACAAAAGATTACATTAATGTCAAGCATGTATAACAAAAAAAGTAAAAATAATTTTTTTGAAGTAGCCCTATTGATGAGATTATGCTATAACGACGACATGGACAGCAGGGTAAACGCATCAGAGGTTTCTTGAATATCCCCGCAGAATAATGAGACCGTGTCTCCAGAGTTTCACCGCTTCGCGGTTCAAATGGAGTCCCAGTCTCATTATTCTGCGATTTTTATCTATTTATCTGATGCGTTTACCCTTACCCTGAAAAAAATACACAAAATTTTGTTCAAAATTTTGTGTAGTAAGGAAAGCAAACGCTTAAAATTTTATAATGCGTTTACTCAATAAACCTTGGAGGTAGGTATGGCGGATGAATTCAGCTATGAAATTACACAAAAACACGGGGTTCTTTCTACTTCTAAAAGTGGATGGACAATAGAATTAAACTCAGTTGCATGGAACGGACGCAGCCCCAAATACGATCTCCGCAGCTGGTCACCCGACCACGAGAAAATGGGAAAGGGTGTTACGCTTACTGCAGAGGAACTTTCAGCACTCAAAGCACTTTTAAACGGTATGCAGCTATAGGGCATCTCTATAGAAATCCTCGCAAACCGACAAAGCTTTAAGGCGTTCCTCTGCTCAGCGTTCTTAAACAGCAATTACGCTAATGTAGAAAAATGTATTAAAGCGTTTTTTGCCTCATCGCCGGTTTTTTCAATTTTTGACGAAAAATCTACCAACGATGTATAGATGGCATCCGTTTGCAGATGAATTTTCTCAAAGGCTTGATCCAGTTCATCACCGGTGGTTCCAATGCCGGTGATAACCGTTACTACCTGCTTTATCGTTCCGCCTATATCATGGGAACTTTCCAATGCGGCAGCGGCAAGCCGACTCAATTCTTCCGCGACAACGGCAAATCCCTTACCTGCCTCCCCTGCATGCGCCGCTTCAATTGCGGCATTCATGCTGAGCATTTTCGTTTGTTCCGCGATATTTTCGATAATTTCGGACATTTCTTGAATTTTCGAAACGTTTTGGATGATAAACTGCATATGATCGTGGGTTGTTCTGAACAGCTCATGGCCGGTTTTAAATGTTTCCACCAATTTTTTTGCCGTTTCGGAATCGGTGCGATGGGTTTCGGCCGTTTGTTGTACCGAAGAGAGAACTTCTTTCAATTGAGCAGCCGATTGATGATAACCGGCACTTTCTTTTTCGGCTGCTGCCTGCATATTCTTATATGTTGTCTGTAAATCGGTATGTTTCTTTTCCAGCAAATCATAGCTGCGCTGCAGATCGGCAATATCTTGTTCCAATTGAGTATTCCGTTCGATAAGCCCCGTCTGCTTCTCAGCAAAAACCGTATCCTTTGTACCGACTTGTGTATTTAAATGAAGTCGACTCTCTCTACCGGTGGCGCTATTCGGTATTCCCGTTGTATACAATACCTCCGTTTTATCGCTGCCGAATTTAGAACCCGATAATCGCGGATGTGCCGATTGTTCCATCCGGTAACGAGATGCTTCGGTATCGACTTCCGCCTGCGGTAATACCTCGGCTGCTCTGTCGGTTTTCGGCCCCGCTTTAAGCACAATCCGTTTTTTTGCATTACGGGCAAGCAATATAGTATAAATAGTCTGTGCCAGCGCCCATGTCACAAAGAGTCCTAACAGCCATGTTACAGAAATCAATATGCCCGAAAGAATTATCGCTTGCTTTCGATAATAAACGGCTGTATTATGCAGCGCATTATACACCGCTTCAAAATCATTAATATGAACGGCGATAAGTTTTTCGATTGCTTCCAGCTTCGCACCATCAAAAGGTTTCGGATTGGCGGCACCGAGTTGATTATAATCGTTAATAAGATTGGTATATTCCGCATTTATAGAACGGGCAGAAGTAAAATACGCTGAAAGAGCATTTCGCAGTGTAGCATCTTTTTTCATATATTTTTCTGTCGTATATTCCACATCGACCAATGTCGATTCATGTCGGCTTAAGGCGCCGATGACAGCGGAGGGTATATGCACACCGGCAGAGCCGTAACGGTAAACGCTTCCGCGTACGTAGAGCATGTTACGTTCATAACTTGCAAGCTGTATAATCCGGTGTTCCAATACGTCCGCCGGTTTTGATATCTGTAAAAACGTTCCGGCGGCGATGAGCAGCAATAACACCAGTATACCCGATAAGATTCCGATTTTTAGTTTTATGTTCATAACAATAAGCCTCTGTACAAGTATCGGCAACTAATCTTTTATTGCTTAAACGCATCAGACGGGTAAATATAAATCGCAAAAGCAGAAAAATAGGCAAGCATTTGAACCACGATTTTGCGGTGAGATTTGGTGAGATTTAAATAGACATTCAGATGCGTTTACCTTACAGAGTCCTTTGACCAAAGCCCGTTTTTATGTTATAATAATAAAATATGACTGAATGTTCATTTACAGTGAAAGAACGGGTTGTCTATCCCGGTCAGGGTGTCGGTGAAATCATCGAAATAAGCGAAAAAAAATTTAAAGATGAGATGCTGACATATTATGTCATTTACTTCGACGAATCCGACATGACGGTTCTTGTGCCTGCAATAAAGGCAACCGAGCTCGGCATTAGAACAATCGTTTCTGCCGATGAAGCGCAAGCTGCGCTGGCTTTTTTATCCGAAAAGTTTGACCCCATTCCGAGCGATTGGAAAATGCGGTATCAAATGAACCTCGATTTATTCAAAACGGGAAGCATCTTAGATAACGCGTCCATTGTCCGATCGCTCTACCACCGCAGTAAAATAAAAGAACTTCCTATTCAGGAACGTAAATTGTACGATTCCGCATATCGTATTTTTTACGACGAGCTCTGTTACGCACTGCAAAAACCTAAGCAGGAAATCGAAACGATGATCCATTCATATCTGGAGATTTTAAATAAAAACGCTCCCGGCGGAAAACAAAATCAAGTTGATGATGATATGTTTGACGACGGTATGAATGATATGGATGATGAAGACGATTTCGATGACGACGAATAGAGCCGTTTTAATTACTGCTGCCGGCAATTCTCAACGGTTCGGAGAAAAAAAAGAATTTCTTTCGTTAAATCCCGATACGCACATATCGGTGCTATCGGCTTGCCTCTATGCCTTTGTGTCGACAGAGCAATTTAGCAGCTATGTGATAACTGTGCCTAAGGGGCAGGTTGAAACGGCATATACGCTGCTTACTTCTGACACACGACTGTCCTCTTTTTTCGATGCACACCACGATAGCCTCTTTATCGTTGAAGGAGGAATGAGTCGGCAAGAATCGGTATATCAGGGGCTGTTAACACTTGCGGATAAAAACATAACCTATATACTGGTACACGACGGCGCACGTCCATGGGTTTCCGGCAACGTGATTGCATCGGTATTGGCGGCAACCGAAAAATACGGAGCGGCAGTACCGGCAATATCCGTAACTGATACGCAAAAAGAAACGGACGAAACGGGAAAGATTATCCGGCACCTTAGGAGAGCCCGGCTTGCCGCCGTACAAACGCCGCAGGGTTTCCGTTTTGAACCGTTGCTGTATGCGCATCGTAAAGCGAACAATGACGGTAATACCTACACCGACGACAGCGAAATTTATGCGCAGTATTGTGCCCCTGTTTACATTTGCCCCGGAGCACGAGAAAATAAAAAAATAACCTATCGCGAAGACCTCTCGGGAGTGTAAAATAAAAGCCGTACAAATGGCACGGCTTTTATTCGTGCGGAGGGTTTAATACCCCGACGCTTGCGTCGGGGTTGTTGATTTACTCAAGTTTGCGGTGCGCAAACTTGTGGGAACCTCTAAAAACTTCAGTTTTTTAGAGGTTTTCCTTAGATTTACTTGCGATGTTTTAATTTAAGTCATTATAGTATAAAGACTTAAATTAAAACTCGTCGGGCATCTCTAAAAATCTAACCGAGTTTTTAGAGATGCCCTTGTATATCATCTGCACGTTCTCACTTCGTTGCGAACGTGCGTAAAAAGTCAATCGAAAGTTGACACTTTCTTCTTGACTTTTTATGGAAGGAAGACATTATGGTACGAATCGGCTTAGGCTATGATCTCCATACGCTTGTTGAAGGCAGACCGTTAATTTTAGGCGGGATTCATATTCCTTTTGAAAAAGGAGAAGCGGGACATTCCGACGGAGATGTGCTGCTCCATGCGCTTGCAGATTCTCTACTCGGAGCTGCTTGCCTTGGCGACATCGGCGAGCTTTTCCCGCCGAGTGATCCGCGCTGGGAAGGCGCCGACTCCCGTATGCTCTTACAAACAGTATGGCAACGTGTAAGGGCAGAAGGCTGGCAGCTTGAAAACGCCGATTGTGTCATCGCTATTCAAAAGCCGAAAATTCTGCCGTATCGCGAAGCAATCCGCCGGTCGATTGCGGAAATTTTATCAGTAGGAATCGATCAAATTTTTGTCAAAGCAAAAACCGGCGAAGGGGTTGGTATTATCGGCAGCGGTACGGCCGCCGCTGTATGGTGCACCTGTCTTCTTTCTCGATAACTCCTATTCTCACACCATCTCTCAAAAAACGATTGTATTTTTAAAGGTGCTCACCTGTGGCATACAGGCGGAAAACAAACGATTTTTAGGAGGCGGCTTATTTTTCGGCAAGCTCTAGGATAAGCTGAACCTCACCTTGCGATAAATTAAGTGCATTGGCGATGGCATCCTGTGTCCATCCGCTCCTAAAGAGCTTCAATACATTCTCACGGGTACCGACCGCCGGTGCCCCTTCGGCTTTATTAACCGGCTTTTCGGTCTTAACCAAATCAGCCAGCAGTTTCAGTTGATTTTCGGAATTCTTTGATATGTCTTGTAAGCGCGTTTCGGTACCGGCAAGCCATTCACGGGCGTTGTGCAGTTTTTCGATGCGACCTTCAAGTTCTCCAAGCAATTCATCGATGGTATCAAGCTGCTCCCGAGCCTTCTCCGCTTTTTCCTGATTGGAAATAAGATATTCCATTTTTTCTTGAATATCCTGCAACTCGGGCGGAATGGTATAGAGCTTACTCTGTACCGACTTAATATCCTTTTCAACCGTCTTTAAATCTTCAAAAGCGGTATCGATACTCTGTACCGTTTGATCGAATACGGTTCCTTTCTTTTCCAAGCGGTCATAGCGGGTATTTACATCGGCGATGCTTTCTTCGATACGCCGGATTTGAACCTGATAGCGCTGTAATTCATCATCGGCCGAAGCGAGCTCTACCAGTTTTTTATCCATCGATTCGGAGAGCACAGTCAATTTTGCAAAATCATTTTCCAAAATTTCAATATTTTTCCGTTCACCCATAAACCGGGCAATTTTTTGTGTCGCTTCCTCTTCAAGGTGCGTTACTTTTTCGTATTTCAGATTTAGATCATCCATCGTATTGCGATAAATTTCAAAGCGGGTAACCTCCGCCTTCAGCTTTTCGATGTTCTGTTCCAAATCAGCCTTCAATTCGTCCGCACGGTCAAATACACGAGTCTGTGTAATAAAGGCATTTTGCCGCTTATCGATTTCTTCAACGGTTTCGGTCAACTGCTCGGAATCGCGGCGTATCTTTTCGAATAAGTCATGCTGCGTTTCTTCCACCTCACTGCGAAGACCGTGTACCAGCTCCCTAATGTTATCAAGCGAATGACTTGCTTCTCCCGTTGCGTTGTTAATCCGCTTATCGAGCTCGTTGGTAAGCTGTTCGGCATCGCGTGTAAAGTTTTCGGTAACGCCGCGTACCTGTGCAGAAAACTCTTCTTCGGCGCTCTGCACCTTTGCATTCAGATCATTAATTCTCTGCTGCATCAGTTTAAGCGCCTCGTCGCTCTTCACACTAAAATCTTTGTAGTACGAGGTATATTTTGAACTGATACCTTCGATCGCCCGTTCCGTCGATGCGGTAAAACCGGCAACTTTTTCGTCTATAGTAGTACGCATCTCGGCCAGTTGTTGATCGATGCGAGTCTTCCATGTTTCAAAATCGGCTTTAGCTGCGTCGAGCTGTCCGCCTGATTCCTGCTTAACGGTATCGAGCCACGTTTTTACCTCTTTTGTAACATTTTCTACTTCAACGCTCTGCTGCCGCATCGATTCCTGCAGTTCAAGTTTGAGACCGGAAAGCTCATTCCTCATATATGTTTGAGCTTTTTCCTTTGTCTGATCCATCATATTTTTAAACTGTGTGTTATAGGCAAGAAGCGCTTCGTCGCTTGCGGTAATACGTTTGGCAATTCCCTCTTCGATCGCAGCGATATCTTCTTTGAATTTTGCAAAGTGCCCCTTGTATTCCTCCGCCGTTTGCGCAAGCCGTGCTTTTAAATCCTGTTTGTAAGCATCTTCCAAATCCTTACGTGCCGACTCACTTTCCGACCCCATCAGCGCAAGCCGTTCGGTAACATCATTCCGCAGCTTTTGAATATCCCCGCTGAGAGCATCGCTGCGGCGGGTTAGCTCGCTTGCAAAATCGGTTTCAAAAGTATGCAGTTTTTCGGAAAGCACGGCCTGCGATTCCTCACGAAGCACACCCAGTTGCTCCGTTATCTCCTGCAAACGGCCGGACAACGCATTTGCCCGCTCGGAAAAATGCTTTTCAAAGCCGCTGTATTTTTCCTGCATGGTATAGGTATGCCTTTCAAAATCCTGCAAAAGCCGTTGTTTACCGGTCTCTTGAGCTTTTTCCATCTCGGCAGAAAGCTTATCAATGTCGGCGATGGACTTATCAAATTTTTCATAATAGTAGACCGCTTGTTTTTTATATTCGGTAAATTTCGCATCTGCCGATTGTGAAAGCGCCGCAATACTTTGCGCTGCTTTTGCCGCCGTTTTTTCGAGGCGAGCATTCAATCCCGTTTCAAATTCGGTGAGGCGTGAATCGAGCTGTCGATTTGTATTTTGCATATCAGCCTCGGTTTTCTCCAATCCTTTTTCAAGGTTTGTGATGCGCTGTGTAAATGCAATCTCCGCTGCACTGAATTGCGAATGTAAAGCGCTTTCAAGTTTATCCGCTTCCTCCTGCCAATCCTGTTTAAACTTTTGGGCAAGAGCTTTGTTTTCGGACATACCGGCGGTAATTTCCGCTTCAAGCGCTGCGGAACGATCATCAAGGACAGACTTGTAATGCTGCATCTGCGTTTCCATTTGATTCTGCAGTTTTGCAAAAGATTCATCTTCAAGATTTTGCGCTTTTTTGCTCGCCTCCGTAAAGGCTTTTTTATAAAGGTCGTTCAATTGAATTGAGGTTACCTCGAGCAATTCCGCACTTTTTTTCTCTGCGTCGGCAACCCTATTTTCAAAAGCGTTGATGGTATTATTAAATCCTGCCGTAAGCTGTTCTTCGATCATTTGGAGATGCTCACGATTTTGCTTATAAAAGCTATCCTGCATTTCGGGTATCAGTTTTGAAATATGATTTAATTCGCTCCGTGCATCAGTAATTTTTTTTGCAAGCGAATCGACAAAGTCGGATTCTTGACTGACTCGCGCAAGGTTCTTTTCCGCAAGTTCAGCCATATCCATAACGGTCTTAATGGTTTCTTCCGCCCCTGCAACATTTTTTTCTATTGCGTCGATGGAAGACGAACGAGCAGTCAACACATCGGACTTTTTCATAAAATCGTTATAAATTGAATCGAGTCGGTTAACCGCCGCAATAGCTTGCGAAAGCTTTGCGTCAAGTTCGATCGCTGCATCGCGCAAATTCTGCGTCCGTTCTTTAACAAACCCTTCTATTTCATCTTTAACACGGTCGCCGTATTTTTTTGCTTTTTCTATCGAACGGCTGTTTTTATCCATTTGCCGAAAAAAAAGAATCAGCATCAGAGAAAGCATAAGCGTTATCGCGGAGGCCAAAAGTTGCATTGACATTCTAAGTTCCACCCTTACTTAAAATAAATTCTGTTTTAGTGAATAGTATGATATCGGATATATCCGAAAATAGACGCTTTCAAAAATATCCCGCCTATTTTAAAATATTATAACACATAGTTTAAGAATTGACGATAGTTTGAAAAGGAAATATCCGCATAAGGAGACTTTTTTCTAAAAAATGAGGTAAGAGGATGTGCTATATAAGCAGTCTTCATGCCAACTGAGGAAGCACCTGCTACATCATAAGCTTTACTGTTCCCGACATACAGTATACGCTCGCACGGCGTATTCAAGGCTGCGGCAAGTTTGAGAAACGGGATACGGGAAGGTTTAAGGGCACCGACTGCTTCGGAGTCCAATGCGACATCGCAGAGCGGAAGAATCCCCCACACAGAGCCTTTTTGTTCGGGTGGGAAATCCGATAATATACCGATTTTAAATCCGGCTTCTTTTAATCGCGTAATTGCTTCTTTTGCAAAGGGGTAAGGACGGATATGCAAAAAGATCTTTTTCCATCCCTTGTATATTTCCCGATCTAAAAAAGCTCCTGCTTCTTGTGCGGAAACACTAAGATGAGTCGCCAATAGTTCGTTTTGTATTTTGAAAAAATCCGGCAGCGCTTTATCAGGCTCGGATGAGCTGTACTCGTGTAAAACACGACGAACTTTAGCAAAAGCTTTCATAAAGCGGATATGACGGATAAAAAAAGGAATGGCGCGCAGCGAGAGCTTCCACGCGGGATAAAGCGTACCATCTATGTCGAATGCGATAGCTTCAATGCCCGGTATTTTACTTGCAATCATTTTTTCATTATATCGTAATGATTATGACCTGTCCATTGATAACCAATGCTCGGGTAAACGTATCAGACTCCTTTGTAAATCTCCCCGCAAAATCAGGAGGTCGTTCAAGCGAAAATTGACATTTAGCTCAAATCGCTGTACATTGATACAATGATTGCAGATAAAATAATTAAAGCCGTTTTCGGTTCACAACATGAACGGGATATTAAAGCACTCCTTCCCGTTCTTCATCAAATAAATGAAAAAGAAGCATGGGCGCTCGCTCTTGCTCCCGAAGATTTTACGAAAAAGACCGCCGAGTTTAAGGAGCGGTTTGCAAAAGGCGAATCCCTCGATGCCTTTATCCCCGAAGCCTTTGCGCTTGCACGGGAGGCGGCGCGGCGTATTTTGCACGAGCGTATGTACGATGTACAGCTCTTAGGTTCGCTGGTTCTCCATTCGGGACGCATCGTCGAAATGAAGACCGGTGAAGGTAAAACCTTGATGAGTATTGCCGCTTCATACCTCAATAGCCTTTCCGGGAAGGGTGTACACATCGTAACCGTCAACGACTACCTTGCAGAACGCGACGCCGATTGGATGCGCCCCGTCTACGCATACCTCGGAGTCAGTGTCGGCGCAATCCTTTCCAACATGGATAACGCCGCGCGGAAAGCTGCTTACAATGCGGACATTACCTACGGTACCAACAACGAATTCGGTTTTGACTATCTGCGCGACAATATGCAGCTTACAATAGAAGAAAAAGTGCAGCGCGGCTTTTCCTTCGCAGTTGTGGACGAAATAGACTCCATCCTCATCGACGAGGCGCGTACCCCGCTCATCATCTCCGGCGCTGCCGAAGACGACACCAAGCGGTATTTCGATGTCGATAAGTTCGTCGATCAGCTTGAAGAGGTTAAGAAAAATCCCGAAACCGGTGAATACCCCAACGAGCTGGAAGGGGAAGAGATTATCGGCGACTATACCCTCGACGAAAAGAGCCGCCGTGTGTCCTTTACCGATTCCGGTATGCTGCACATTCAGGATATTCTGCAAAAACAGGGCTTAATCAACGGCAGCCTCTTTGAAGAAGAGAACTTTGAATATATCCACTACTTTACGCAGGCGGTACGCGCCCACATCCTCTATCACATTGATGTCGATTATGTTGTAAAAGAAGGACAGGTGCAGATTGTTGATGAGTTCACCGGACGTATTCTTGAAGGGCGCCGCTATTCGGACGGCTTGCATCAGGCTATCGAAGCGAAAGAGCATATCCGCATTGCTCAGCGCAACCGCACGATGGCAACCATCACCTTTCAGAACTTCTTCCGTATGTACGACAAGCTGTCCGGTATGACCGGTACGGCGGACACCGAAGCGGTTGAATTCAACAAGATTTATTCGCTCGATGTTGTGGTTATCCCGACCAACTTGCCGGTTATCCGCAAGGACGAGCACGATGTGGTCTACCTGAACGAAGCGGAAAAATGGGAAGCGCTCTGTAACGAAATTGCCGAAGCGCATAAACGCGGACAGCCGGTACTGGTTGGTACGGTGTCTATTGAAAAATCCGAAAAACTCTCGACACTGCTCACCCGGAAAGGGGTTCGGCACGAGGTATTGAACGCCAAAAACCACGCACGGGAAGCGCTCATCATCGCGGAAGCGGGCGCAAAAGGTTCCGTTACGATTGCAACCAACATGGCAGGACGCGGTACCGACATCAAGCTCGGCGGCAGTCCCGAATTTAGGGCACGTAAGCGAGCAGGCACCGAAGCTGAGCCGGAAGTGTATCAAAAAATATACGAAGAAGAATACAAGAAGTGGCAAGAAGACTACAAGGAAGTTAAATCGCTTGGAGGTTTGTATGTTATCGGTACCGAACGGCACGAAAGCCGCCGTATCGACAATCAGCTGCG
>CAUPUT010000017.1:0-13198 GCA_963514615.1 uncultured Treponema sp. | reverse complement strand
ATCTATATTCTTATCAATTTTTCTAATTATATATTCACTAGCATTAAAATTATATTTCAATCGGAATGTTTCTGGCCCAAGTTCTTGAATTCTAGTTTCTAAAAAACCAAGAAAAAATGATTTGTTAATTGAAATTATTGAATCTGGAACAACAATTTCAATTAATTTATATTCTTTTTCTAGTAAATTAAGCATAACAGATTTTTTTTCTAATAACTGTAATAATTTTTCACCGTGTTCTCTTCCAACAAGGGCTGTTTCACGTTTATCAATATACTTTTGAAGTTCAAGTATATATTTATCTTTCATTTTTCTCCTCCATCAATTTTTTGAAGTAAATATTCTTGGTCAATTATAAAATCTGCAGAAATAATTGTTCCTGGGAATTTGATGTCCATACTATTAATATATTCTTTTTTAGGTGGTAAATGTAAATTTTGCTCATCGTTAAAAATCATTAATCTACGCTGTCCGTTTTCTTTTTTGATAATCGGAAAAGAGTAATCAATTAATATACTTGTTTTTCCGCTAATAATTTTAAGTCTTGATTTTTTATTCTCTTTATTCCTTATGCCATCAATAAATGAAATTACATCCATCATTCCTAAACCTCTTGAGCTTGATTTTCCAGATTGACATCTCTTCGCACTAATTCCATCTTGCAGAGCCATCATTGTCCATATATTTTCAATATATTGTTCTTTATTTCCAAGCATTCTACTAATAAAATCACGTTGCTTAAGTAAAACATTATCAACCTCATCTAAGGCTGTGGACGCTTTTGAGTCTGAGGCGGATAATGATTCAAAAAACGATTTACCTCGATTAATTATAGAAAATGAACAAACATGGTTCTTCTTAGAATAGCAACCAATAACATTCCAATTATCAATAGTATTTGATGAATGTTCTTCAGCATTTCTAATAATTTCTCCAAAAGTATCTATTAAACATCCTTTTGCTTCATCTTTAATTTTAAAACCATTATCCATAAAACATCTGTCAAAAAAATCTGTTAATTCAGTGCAAGCATTTCCAGCTAAATAGGATTGTTTACTATTACCAGTTTTTTTAAAATGTATAAATTGTTTTTTATAATCTATATCTGCATCACTTGGACAAATTTGTTTTGCAATAATATTTATATTTGAAAACAATCCAAATGATAATAAAAAATTATTAACATCTCTATTTCTTGATACTTTTCCCGAAACTTCAATATTTATTCTATTGTTTTTCCATCTAGCAATATAGCGGTTAATAATTGCATCAAATAAAAATGATGCATCAATAGAAATAATCTCATTTTCTGTATGATCAATATACAGATCGTATGCTACTTCAGTATTTGATAATTTCTTTTTCAGCGTTGATAAAAATTTACTTGTATTATCCTGAGAATAAATAAATGAAAATGATTTTGGAATCTTAATTTTCATTTTATGTCTTTTTGAGTTTGAATTTCTACCACGGATGAATAGCCTATGTTTCTTACTTAATAAATGATATTTTTTTAATATATATCGCGGTATTACGGCACCATTCTTTATTCGTTGTTTTAATTTACTTCTATGATTAGAAAATGTTCTTTTTTTAATGATACGTTTATTCATATTACCTAGGTTACCATATCAGCACAAAGTATCAAGCAAATACAATACCAATCCGCCGCTCATTCCTCTTTGCATCCTTTTCAAGAACTTTTTATTCATGGCAGTTATTAATTATATTTCCCTTAAAGGAATAACTATATGAAGCGGTCATTGTTTCCCAACCTTCAACTTCCTTCATTAAATCTTCAAGAGTTTTAGTTATGATTACAATTATCGACATCTTCTTTATTCCTTCACTTCCGCCCTTTGAATTTTTCCCCTTAATCCCAAATGAGGGATTAAGGGGAAAAATTCTGCATGTTTAATTATTCTTCCTCCCCTTACTTCATCTTTGTATACTCAATAAAGGGCTCCCCAAGCCATGCAAGCACCGGCTTATTTGTCCCGCCTTCATTATAGTTGTCTATCATCACCCGGTTAAACTCCGGGATGCCGACGTTCGGTACCGAAACCGACGGAATATAGCGGGCAATCCAGTTACCGGTAAAAGCACCGGAAGTTTCCGCACCGGGCTGTGCAATCGCAGCCGCATCTTTAGGATATGCAAGCTTAATCGTACTCTTTGTTCCCGCCTGCGCATTGTTGTAGTAGCTGATATACGGTAATCCGTTTACCATCGTAATACCGGTTTTATACCCGACCGACTGATACGCATCGACGATAACCTCACTCGTAACCACCGCTGCGGCACCGCTTGTTTCCACAACCGCCAATTTGAGCGCAGAGTTTGCCGCATCGTGATATACGATGTACAGCTTAGAGCCGGCTGCAACCATGGAAACATACTGCCCGGTAAGCGTACCGTTATCAACTTCAAGCGTTGACCATGCAGCACCCCCTGTTCCCAATCCTGTATTTGTGTTTGCCAGTCCAGTTGCAAGAAGCGGCGATTTTGAATATGCCAGCTTGAGCGTCGTAGAAGCAGCATCGTAGTAAGCAATGTAAATTCCGGTACCGACCTTTGCCATAGCGGTATGCTCACTCGAGTTACCACCTGTGGTATTGGGCACAGCAAGGTTACCGTTTGAAGCAATTTGATAATCTCTTGTAGGCATAGATAGATTTGTATCATACTCATAAGGATCGAAAGAAGTTCCGCTTCCTGTTCGAGTTGTTTTAAACGCGAAGAATTGTATTTGTTTCAGTCTTGCCTCATAGTAACTGACATATATCTGAAGATCAGCAATATTACCATCAGCTATTAAATTAGGAAATCTAAATCGATTCAAATATCTCGCATCTCTACTTCCTCCGTTAGCTGTTCCATTCCAATCAACACCACATAATTCAACAAGTTCTTTATCATTATAATTTCGCTGGTCTATCTCAGCCAGCGCAGTAGTATCATTTAATGCAACATATAAATAGCCAGCTTCGTTAGAAGAAAAGTTATCTTCATTACTTGCAAGAATATAGCTTCCATCCGCAGTTTTAGCTAAAACTGCGTTTCGTGCATACCAAATCCCTGTACGCTTTCCACTTTGAATATTACTATGTGTTCTATACGTATACCCGTCGTTGTTATTGCAGTAGGCAAAAATAGGCTGACTACCGTTCATCACCATCGAAGGATAGTAGAAAGTCTGATCATCGTGTCCTTTATACACCTGTGTGTTTTCCCAGAATACCAGCTCACGCTTTGCACTCCATAAATTAGAAGACGGATTGGTAATATCTTTCTCTTGGTTGTAAGGTTTGGTAATGTCGACCTTGTTGTTGATACTTTCAACAGTGTTCACCGTAACCGTCAACTCGCCGGAACGTGCGTCTTTGAGTATCGATATACCATCATTTACTACGGTTACTTTTGCATTGGCAACCGCTGTTCCACCTATAGTTACCGTCGGGTTTCCACTTAAAGGCTTTAAGTTGAAGCCTTTTACGGTCATCTTTTCAGTTGTAGAATAGTTCATGGAATAGGTACCATCGGAACCGCGTATAACCGAGTTGCTCAAGCCTTCTCCAACCTTGTTTTCTACCCCCCTAATATACGGCACCACGTCCATACGATAGCGGTTTGTGAGCGTACCTGCCGTTGTCTGCGCTGTGGAAGGAGTGTCGCCTTTCGGATTGTTGTATGTTGCCGCCGCATAATGCGTTGTGCCGTCAACACTCAGATCACCCGCAGATGCAGAGGTACACGTCGGCTCACCCTTGTTGTACGCAAGCACATGCACTTCAACATCAGTGGCTGCAACACCGCTTATCTTTGACGTATCCCACGAGAATGTCCACTCGACATCGTGTCCGCCTCTACCTATCGTTTCGTCTGAAACTTCAAATTTAAAGTTGTGAGTAGTCCACTTATCCGCACCTGTCAAGTGTCCGCTTGAACCGTCGGCTATTCTGTAATACGTAACAGACCCAACGGCTTTTGTTGCAAGCCCTGCGCTTCCAAAAACACTTTCCATGCCCGGCACGCTTATATACAGCCCTTCGATAAAGCGGTCGTCGTGAGCCGCACCGCGCATAACGATTTGTCCCGACACTTTCGGGTCTCTATCCATAACGCCTGTGCTGCCGGTAAAGGTTCCGGGCAAACCGCTTTCGACTTCGAGGTGTCCGTTTTCTCTGCTGTTTCCGAACAGGCTGTTGTCGCTTTCACTGTTCCAGTAGAACGGCGCTATCGTCGTTTTCGGCGCAGCCGGTGTTTTGCCTGCAAACTTCATCTTTACATTTAAGGATGCCTTTTGCCTGCCCTTTTGCCAGTCGGTACCGGACGCTGTGATTAGCGCCGCACCTTCCGTCGAATCCCAGAACGTAAATGAAAGCTCTTTTGTACTTTCTGCAGCGTCGCTCAATTTGAGAATATCACCGAACTGCAGTTTTATCGTTCCTTCGGCTATCGTATAGTCGGTCGTACCTGAAGCGATAAACGCGGTCGTATTTACTCCCGCTCCGATTCCGGGCAGGTTATACTGATAGTAAATTGCACCGTTGCCGCCGACGATTTCAGGCGTAATTTCCGTGTAGCCCCTGATTTTCATATCGGCCTTTACATCGAGCGTCAGATCGGTCGTAAGCTGCACCGCTTTCCGTCCTTGGTATTTATATTGCTTTCCGCTTGGGTCGTATATTGCTTTGTCGGCTCCGGTAAATCCCGTAAGCGACGTTATGCCGGGCACGTGATCGCCGTTATTCGCATCATACTCAGCTTTCGTTTTCGGTGCTTTGTATGCCGTAAGCTTTTCGCTTTCTTCGATCGCTCCGTTGCCATTGTAGTCGGTGCCGAAGGTAACGCCTGCAATGCGCGGCCGGTTATTGCTGACCTTTGCATTGTTTACGACACCCGTTTGGTAGTTGCCCGCTTCGTCGAATGCGACATAGTGTAGTTCTATTGGGCCGTCGGGAATATTCCGCGAACAGATACTTGCTTCCCATGTCCATACGCTGCCAGTTTTCGAAACCGATTCGATCATACGGTCACCGTCGTCGTTGAAGAGGTTACCGGCGGAATAATAGCCGTCCGATTCAAGCGAAGCGGATGTTACACCGCCTTCCGCACTGAGGTGATCGACGACGAGCGCAAGAGCAACTTTTACCGTTGTACCCGGGTTTGCGGCAAGTGCGCTATCGAGCGTTATGCCAGAACCGGTTACCGATTCTATGCGGTATATGGCGCCGTTTACCTGCACAAGACCGCCCGCATGCACGTTATCATCTTTAGTAAACGCTAAGACTGCAGGATTACTGTTGCTCCACGATACGCCGCTATATGTTTTCCAGTAGAGACCGGAATCCTGCGAAATGTCGGATGCATTGGCAGCAAGTTTATTGAGAGAATTACTTTTTACGAGCATCGGATCGTAAACAAAATCACCACCAATGTGTCGTATAAAGTAAAATGCGAGACGCTTAAAGCCGCTTTGTGCGATGCCTCCTACCGGATTTTCCTTTACTTTCGAACCGAACGTATAGAAGCTGTCGGACTGAGAGACATTCACATCGATATTATAGCCCATTTCCGAAGACGGGATCAGTTCCGGCTTAACGTTGTCGTATTTTATCGTGAGAGCATACTTTGAATTGTATTCCTGCGTTGTTGCATCGTACGCTTCGATTTCGATCCGGCATTCGCCGACGCCACTCGCGGTATTGAGTTTGTATTTAAACGTTGCCGTGTTGCCCGTGTTCGTTACATCCCACAAGCCTGAGCTCGAAGCGGCATTGCTTCCAGTTATGAGCATATGTGTCGTACCGCCGTCTTTTATCGTCAGTTTTTTTATCGTGTCGGCGTCGGTTACGCTGCCATAAATGTACCACGTATCTTTAACGCTGTACGTGCCGCCGGAAGCGGTAGTTTGCTGCGCACTGTTAGCCGTCGAGAGATTTTCATTAGTCGATTTAACGAGCTGTATGCTTCCGAATACAGGGTTGTTTTTATCGAACGTAACGTTGACGCTTCTCGGCAAACTCTTGTTATGCGAAGCGTCATACGCATAGGCGGTAATTTTGACGTTATTCGGCGTATTCCCGGATGGATTAAGCTCACCATTTCCGTTTATCGGTAAACTCCAGCTGCCGCCGGTAAGCGTCGCAAGAATACCGTAGTCTGCCGCCGTTTTACCGGGCGCGAGCGTACCTGTCCACGCTGTACCGCTGCTTCCGCTTCCGCTCATGAGATATACGGGATAGCCTTTGCTGTGCCAATAGGCGACATCGGTTACCGTCGGAGCTCCTGTGGGTATATTATTTTCATCCCTAAGTATCTGCACGAATACCGCTTTAGGTTCGTTATTGTCCGTCGCATTTCCTGCAAGGCGGACAGTACCGCCCAGCCGTGCATCATTCGCAGGATAGTCTATCGTTACTGACGGCCGATCGCCCTGCGGATCGTGCCATATCGGGAACTTATATTCTTTCGTGTTGCCGTGCGCATCGGTTGCTTTTATCCAAACGTAAAGTTTGGTAATTTTGTCGTATGCAGTACTGGTAATATCGGCATCCGTCGTAATCTTGAGCTTGACGAGCCATTTGTTCAGCGTCAGGCTGTGCGTTCCTGTTGCGGCAGCATCCGTGTCGGCATCAAACATAATGTACCAGCGCGCCGAAACATCCTCAACAGGCTTGTAAACGGTTTTGCTCGGATCAAAGGAAGAAATACTAGCCGTATGCTCATTACCGCCCGCATCGACATACGTATACGAATTATTCGAAGCGGTATCGCTTTCGGGGGAAACCGTTCCGCTCGGAGATACGGCAAACCACACCTGCGCTGTACTGTCATCGATTTCACCGGAAACGCGCGTGTCGCCCTTTGTCGGAGATATTCCCGAACCTGTCTCGGTTGTAGGACTTGAAAAGTCGACCTTCGGCGCAGTGTTGTCAACCTTTACTTCGCGCATGATTGGAGACGTATTGCCTGCCGTATCGGTCGCGACGATTTCCAATTTCATCGTACCGCTTCCCGGTTTGCAAGAAATATTGCTAAATGTGTATTGCTTCCATCCGCCTGATGTCAAAACGGAAGTAACGCTGACATGGGTTTCATTCGTACCGGCGGGGGCCGTCGTATATTTGTGGGCGGCTATCTCTGTTCCGCTATCGAGCCAAAGATTTGATACTTTAACAAATAAATTGCTTTCATCTATACCGTTTGCATCCTTTGCCTCAAACCTGATAAAGAATTTATCGGTCGTACCTCCGAGCATAAGCGGATTTGCCCCCACCATTTTAAAATCATCCGACCAATCCGTACCATTCCTGCTTATCTGCACGTTCCGCATTTCAGGTGCGTGCGTGTCTACTTTAAGATACAGCTTTGAATCGGGATGCGTTCCTTCGCCGAACGTATTTGTACCGTCGGTAAGTTTCGGAGCGTTTGTAGCCCCCGTCTCCTCCGAAGTAAATTCGGTATTCGCCGCATCTTTAACTTTAAACAATATCGTTGCAGGGCCGTCGGGAAGGGTTAAATTCCATGATCCGCCCGAAACCGGAATATACGTCCAGTTTACACCGCCGTCGGTGCTGTATTTAAACCGTTGCTCCGCTCCGTCCGACTTCACTTCTCCGTCGTCGTCGGTGATGCTGCCGTAAATCGTATCGGAGCCTTTAAACCAGACGGGATTTGCAGCCGTCATACCGTTAAGAGCCAGGTTCGTAAATCTAATAACAGGCCGATCGGCATTTTGATCGACGGTTACGGTTCTTTCTTCAGAGCCTACGTTCCCAGCGGCGTCTTTTGCCGTAATCTTAAATTTCAGCTGTCTGCCGTTCGCCGCATTGCCGTCCGAATCGTAGGTACCGATACCGCCGCTCTCCGGCGCCGTCGTTTCGGCCGTATTGAGTGGAAATGTCCAAACACCGTCCGTAATCGACGGCTCTGTATTGTACTTTGTCCAATCGTTCGTACCGGCTCCCGTTTTAATCCATACTTCAACTTTATTTGCAATTTCTCTGCTGTCGAAAGCGGTTCCCGAAACGGTAATCGTTTTGTTTACCGTCGCTCCTGCAACCGGTGCATTGACTTTCACCGTCGGCGGCGTAATGTCCTTCTGCAGCGTAAAGAGCGCAAAGTCAGCCGTATTTCCCGCATTGTCAGTAAGGCGTACCGTTACCGCTCCGTCCGCAAGTTTTGCCTGCGGAATGATTGCCGTATATGTACCGCCGCTTTCCGTTGGCGTAATAGCCGGAGACAACAGAGTATTTCCGATTTTGATAACTTTGATTTCGGCCGGATTCAAACCGCTTGACCCCGCATCGCTTGCAGTAAATGTAAATTCAACCTGAGTCGTATCGTTGTTTACGAGCTTTGTCGTAATGTTGTTTTGTCCGTCAACCGTACCGAGCGTACAGGTATCGGGCGCTGCCGTATCGATTTTTACATCAAGTTCCTTTTCGACAGGATTTCCTGCCTTATCCATCGCTTTTACGATAACTTTGCCGTTAAACGTATCGCTTACTATAACCGTAAAATTGCCGTTGCCCACATCATTCCAATTGGGCCCCGTGCTTAATTTATATTGCAGTTTATCTACACCGCTTCCGCTATCTTCGGCGAACGCTTTTACTAACAAAGATGTTCTATTATACCAGTCGCCGGTATTTTCGGGAGAAATATACGGTGCTTTACTTGCCGTATTATCGGTTTTCCATGCCGGCTCTGCCGTATCTACTGTTACACCGACCGACTGTTCCGCAACAGCATCTCTTCCGACTGCGTCTTTCGCACTTACCGTAAATGTCCATAAGCCGTCTTTTGTTCCGTCATTAGGAATCATAAAACTAAATATTGCATCGGCGGATTTTTTATCCGGGGACGGAGTTTTCGTAATCGTCAAGCCAGAGCCGGGGTAAGGGGTTCCGTTATACTTAACCGTTGCGGTTATATTTGCTTTAACCGCCGCATCGCTGCTGCCGAGCGAAAAATTATCCGAAACCTTTATTTTTGCCGTAAGCGTTTTCCCTGCCATCACCTTATTGACGTATTTACCCGCAACGTCCGTCTCCGGAGCAGTGTTGACTTTTGCCTCAAGCGAACCGATTGTCGGTACGCTGAAATCGAATTTGATGCCCGTATAATTGGAAGATTCCGTCTGCAGCCCCGCGCCATCGGTTGCGCGGAATTTAATACTATAATTTTCTGTTTCGGTTACATCGATATTTGCCGTCCAAGATGCTGTCGATGTTACTTGGGGAACGGCGCTTCCGTTTGCCGAATCGGTAACGATATGCCAAAGTGCGCCGCCATCGGTAGTGTATTCGAGTGTTTTTGTACCTTTTCCTTTTACATCACTCCACTTTCCGCGAAAGCTGTAACGGCGGCCTGTTATGTTGCCGCCGGAATCTTTTATCGTTTGAATATAGCTATTCTCTTCCGTTACAAGAGCGCTGTTAGTAATATTGTCAACGGTTAAAACGGGCGCTTTTTTGTCGATATATATACTCCGCGTAACGGAGCTTTCTGCGTGCGCATTGTCCTCCACCGTAAACTTGAATTTGACTTTGTAATTGCCATAGGGAAGAGGCGATGCTTCCGTGACGACGGTTTCCCAATTGGGCAGCGCCGCAACAGGCGGAACCGATAACAAAAGCGAACTTGACGGCTCCGTTGCCGATGTGTCAATATTTGTGATCGAGAGGACTTCCGCCGTTACCGATGCAATCGGCGAACCGGCAGGAGTTGCCGTGCCCTTGAAGATCAATTTATTTGCAGGAGTGTATGAAGACGCAAGGATAGTTCCCGATGCGATGGTTCCTTCTTCAAGGTTCGTATTTTTATCGCCGCTTATATCCTGCGGTCCGATCGAAATTGTCGGCTTATTGCCGCTCGACTGTACGACGAACACGTAAGGACCCTTTTTGTCCTGTTCAATCTGCATTCCGTTTACGTCTTTACCCCATACGGCAAACCGATAGCGTTTATTTGGGATCAAACCGGAACACGGTTCCGTTACCGTATACGATGTTTTATTTCCCTGCCCTGTGATTGTTTTTACTTCAATCCAGTCGGGGGGAAGCGTAGTCGGCCGAGCCGACGACCAATCAGTCGGCAGCGGATTAGTAAATTCACCATTCGTCTTAGCGGGAACGGCATAAATCGTAATGTTGTTGTCCGTATACTTTACCGGCACGTTGTCGGCGCCCGATGAAATAACGATGCTGAAGGGGGCACCGTTCGTATAGTAATAAAATCCGTGCGAATCGTAACTTGACGAAGTTCCTCCCGATGTATCCTTCGCATAACCGGAGACAATAAACGTCGGATTCGCTTTGGGATTTATCGACAACGTCGTCGCATTCGATCTATCGGCGGCGTCAAGTTCCGACACTTCAGCATTGTATTCGGTAGATTTTGCACCATTCAAAGCGTTTGTGATGTCCGTAACGGCCGCATCCTCGGTGTATTTTTTCGACGTCCCATTGAGAAAATCTTTGATCTCGAAAATACTCATCGGGTAGGCGGCGTCTTCCTTTGTAAAATTATCGATGATGCCGTCCGTATTTCGATAGTAGTGCGTCGTTTGGTTGCCGGGGCCGCTTCCTGCAGGGTTCGACGGATCATTGTACACGCGCGCACCGTCGGAGAGGAGCAGTGTCATGTACACGGGCAAATCGGCTGCCGTACCGTGGGTTGTATAGTTGTTGACCTCTGTTTCGCCGAATATCGCTTTATAGTTGTTGAAGAGCCTTTTTTCTTCGGCCGTTAAATCGTCTTCGGGTTTTGAAAAATACTGCGCGATAACGTATTTGTTGTTCTCTGCCATGTGATCGATATTATTAAATGTTATCTCGCCTATTTTCGATGCGTCCGATTTTTTAAAAAGGAGCGCTTTCATTTCGGCGATTTTATTGTCGGTATCTTCCGCATACGTACCCGTAAATGAAATTGTCCGTCCGAATTTATCCGGTTCAAGCCCCCCGGAAGACGAAGGAGACGTCAAAATGAGAATGGGAGGCGTATTATCTATTGTGAACGCATTCGTCGTTAGATCGGATCTTTTGTCTTCAGCATCGGTCGCATACGCGGTAACGCTGTACTTTCCGTCCGGATAATCCCATCCCGCGTACGGATGATTCGGTACGTTACGTTTTTCTTTATTAAGCGTGATTGACCATGATTTTTTATCGTCCGACAGCTCCGCTTCAAACGGGCCGTATGACCTTTTTGTGCCGGTATTTGTGATGCTTACCGTAACGGATTTTACCTGCGTGTCGTCGCTGCATGTTCCTGCAATGACGAAGGCGCTCCGCACGACGGCGTTTTTCGGCGGATAGGTAATAGCATTTGATGGCGGCTTCGTATCTATAGAGCCGCCGAGTCCGACCTTGCACGAAAGAAGCGGGAATAGACATACCGCTACAATGAAAGAGATAGCTGTAAAGAGTCCATATTTTTTCAGACTTATTGCGTTTTTGTGTGTAAAACTCATATTCATTCCTCCTCGGAACTGTTTCCGTCTTTTAAAGACACTCCCGCCATGGAATTATCGGCAGAATTTCGCATTAACTTGATATACTTAGGCTGTAATCCGATTCCGATATCGGATTATCTTTGTGAAATGACTATTATTATTTTATGCCACATAGATATACTATTTTTGAAATAAAGGCAAGAGGGCGTTGGAATGAATGAGACAACATGCTATAGTATTTTTATGAGCGAAAAGAAATCTGACAATATCAAAAAGCAGCAGCAAAGAGCAAAGTCGAAGCGATTATCCGGCAAGCAACGCACGCTTATCGCAGCCATACTCGTGCTGCTTATTACAACAGTCGGCATTTTCGGTATAATACGCTATAGCGATACCCGACGGCTGGATGTTGCGTATTACGGCGTTCCCGAAAGTATTGCAACCGCGATCAACGCCGTGCTTGAAAGCCCCGATAACGCAACAGTGCAAAAAAAATATTCGCGACTTCGAATCGTGCAACTGACGGAAAGCGATATTCGAAATACAAAGCGCATCGCAAAAAAGTACGATTTACTCTTTATGTGGAACGGTGCGAATGCGGCGAATGCGGCTGAAAAAGCCGTGGTGCTTCCGGAAAGCGTATACAATCTTTTTCCGGCATCAGTCAGATATGGAGGAAAAGTTAATAATGTACCCAAAATGCTTCCATTACTGCTCGACCATTATGAACTTGCCTGTTATCGCACGTATCGAAATAATGCCGGACTTGCATTGCCGGAAACTTTCAACGAGCTTGAATCCTATTTGCATACCATTAAAGGCTATGCCGATTATCCTCTCATCTGTGCCGGAAAAACAGATGCAACACTAACGGCATTTATAAGCGCTTTTACAGAATCGCTTGCCGGAAGTGAAGGCTATGCGACCCTTGTCAAAGCAGCAGCTGGTGCAGACCGTTTATCCGATGTGCTCGATGTGCCTCTTGGAAAGAATATATCGCTTGCTTCTATTTTAGGCATAATAAAACAATGGCAACATGATGGGCTTATCCATCCGCAATGGTACAATGTTACGGAAAAAGATATTGAAAGCTATATGGAAGAACATCGGCTTGGCGCAATTTTTATGCCGCTTTCCGAACATCGTGTTAAACCGCTTATCCTTATTAAGTATTATGACACCGTACAATTTCCAAAAGGTGATGTTGCAAACCATGCACTCATAGCCCCGGTGCTGGTTGGTATGGCATTCCGGAACGATGCGTCGCAACTTGCCGCGCTCGAACATTTTGCCCATACTGATCTACAGACGATTCTCTCGCAGCATTCAAAGCTTGCCCCTGCTTCCGCTCGAGCGGAAGCGCATGATGTACAGGCTGATGACGTCCGGTTTTGGGCAGCCTCCTGTACTGACGGTCCGGTACCTGAATTGGGAAAAGCGGCATTTGTATCACAAGTAAAAATAGCCATGTTCGCTGAAGAAATCCGCACATATATGGAATTGGAAACCCGCTGATTCTATTAATAGGGCATCTCTAAAAACTCGGTTAGATTTGCTTCGCATCCTTCGGAATAGAGGCGCCCGTCGAGTTTTTAATAAGTCTATAAATATAAATGACTTACTAAAAACGCCGCAAATAAATCTAAGGGAAAACCGGTGAGCACAGCTCACCTCTAAAAAACTGATTCGCAGTCCGCAAAGCGGATAACTTAATGAATTTCCTTACAGAAC
>CAUPUT010000016.1:0-13651 GCA_963514615.1 uncultured Treponema sp. | reverse complement strand
GGTTGCATAATTCGCAACGGCAGGTTCGATTCCTGCCTCTTCCGGTTTTCTGTTGCAGGTGTGTGGCTGTGCTAAGGGTTTTGTTTGTTGCAGCATTTTCGACAGATGCCGAAAAACTCGCGTATGAATCTCGAAAAGTTTGGTCGGTAGACGCTCTATTGGATAATCGTGCGCTTTTATCCTATTTACGAAAAAAAGCCTACGATTTTCTCTTATTTGATTTTGAAGCCGGAGGCGAATACCCGCCGAATATACTCAAAGGGATTTACGAACAATATCCTATTTTGCCCATTTTTTTATTATCACATCAACACTGTAATTTTGTAGAAAAAAAGGCTTTTGCAACAGGTATGATATTGGGGTGTTTTTCAATTCCGTATGAATTCAATATATTACACAATACCATTAAAAATACACTTGAAGGAAAAATCACAAGAATAATTGATACGTATGAGATAGATCCGGTAACAGCACCGCTTTATACAAAACTCCAAGGACAGAGTATCGAGATTCAAATGGTACGAAATTTCATTTTACAGGCGGCGCAGCAGAATTCGCATGTGCTGCTGTATGGAGAAAGCGGTTCGGGTAAAGAGGTAGTCGCTTCACTTATCCATCAATATTCTAAAAACCGCCCCGGTAAATATCTACCGGTAAACACCACCTGTATCACGGAAGATCTTGCAGAGAGTTTGTTATTCGGATCCTGTAAAGGTGCGTATACCGGAGCAATCGATAAAGCGGGTTTCTTTTCAGAGGCAAATCAGGGAACATTATTCTTTGATGAGATAGAGAATCTTACGCCGAATTTACAGGCCAAACTGTTGAGAGTTATCGAAACGCACGAATTTTATAAACTGGGAGGAACTAAAAAGTATTCTTCCGATTTTAGATTGATTTGCGCCACAAATCGTGATCTGCAAGAGATGGTTGATCAAGGTCTTTTTCGATTAGACCTTTTTTATCGTCTTGACGTATCACATCTTATTATTCCTCCGCTGCGACAACATAAAGAGGATATCGGTTTGCTGGCATATAATTATCTGAAGCAAACAAAGAAATGTCTATCACAGGAAGCATTGCATCTGCTGTGTAAGTATAATTGGCCGGGAAATGTCCGCGAACTTTTTAATTGTTTGGAGCGAGCGGTGTTTGAGGCAAAAACTTCTCAGGTCCTTTTTCCACAACATTTCGACATTTAACATAGCACAGCTTTTGAAAAAGCTCCTCTAAATACCGAGCTTCCCGGGAGGATAATCCTGCTCGTGCAATTATCTCCTGAAAGAAACGAATATTATCGTCTTTCCCCGCATGTTTAAAAAGCCCCATGTTACATAAACAGCTGTTGATATGTTCCGCTGCAGAGGCAACCCTCGTATAGGGAATACGCTCATATCCGTATTTTCGGGGGCTATAAGCACGGAACAGGGTATAACAAACAATCTGTACTGCGTGAGAAAGATTAAGCGACGGAAAATCGGGCGCCGAAGGGATATTGACAGCTACGGAGCACACATCCAACTCCTCATCAGTAAGTCCGGTACGTTCATTTCCGAATACGATACCGGTAAGCCCTTCTGCGGTATTCAATGAAAACAAAGCAAAGTCCTCCGGAGTCATTCCCCATGATTTGCGTTTTTCTCCTACTCGTCGTGTTGTTCCGGCAACAAGACAGCAGTCGGCCACCGATGCTTTTAATCCTGTAATCGAAGGTTCAAAAAAGCGGGCGTTTTGCCAAAGCGCTCCGGCATGGATTGCCAAACGGAGAATTTCTGCTTCATCATAATCTTTTTTATTACCTACGATTCGTAAATCGGAGCAATTACTATTAGCCATTGATCTACAAACAGCACCGATATTCCGACTTATTTCCGGACGGCAGAGGATGACGGCAACAGGGAGAGGTTGTTGAGGTGTTGAAGTGTCCATAGTAATTATTTTGAGCAGAACGCTTGCTATGTCAAGTGCTTCGGGGTATAATCATAAACATGTGTATAAGGGTTATCTAATAAACCGTGTAAAAGGAATACGCTATGGATAATGTGCTGCAAGGTAAAAGCGCATTGGTCATCGGCGGGACAAGTGGAATTGGATACTGCTTAGTGCAATCACTTTTGCAAGAGTCTGTTTCTGTTGTGATGCAGGGACAGAGCAATTCAAAACAGGTCACAAGTCTTTGCAGCCAAGGAAATGTAGCCTGTTTTATCTGTGATTTGCAAAAAGCCTCCTATATGGATGAGCTATGCAAATATGCCAATGCGGCCGATATCCTGTGCATTGCTTACGGACCGTTTTTGCAGAAGCCTCTCGATGTAACTACTCCTGAGGAATGGAATGCAATCGTGTATGCAAACCTCACATTACCGGGAATACTGGTTTCGTCGGCGTTGTCCGGTATGAAAGAGCGGCATTGGGGACGTGTTTTACTGTTCGGCGGTACGGAAACTCATATTTTGAGGGGGTTTAGGACAAATGCCGTGTATGGAGCGGCAAAAACAGGCATTATGTCACTTGTCAAATCCGTGAGTATGGAATATGCTCTACATGGTATCACCGCCAATGCCATTTGTCCGGGTTTTACCGATAGCGGCTTATTACCGGAAGAAACTCGGACACTATGGGCAAAAAAGAATCCTGATGGCGAGTTGATTTCTCCGGCGGCAATTACGGAAGCAGCAATATTTTTATTAAAGAACGGCTCTTATAACGGAGTTATGATGCCTGTTGACAAAGGTTGGTCTTCATTTTAAATTTAAACCACTTGCACAGAGGGTTTAATAGCGATATAGTTCGGCTTTCTAAACTAATAGAATGGATAAAGGGTTATTACATGAATGATGCAGAAATAATTCAGAGTTTCGATAATGAAAAAGACAAAAGCCTCAAGATACAGCTTCAAAGGATTGACGGGCTTGAAAAATGTGTCGTTATCATTCTATCGGGATATGTAGATACGTATAATTCAACGTTCTTTCAAAAACGAGTTACAACCCTTATTGATGCGGGATATGTTCAGCTTATTTTCAACTGTGCCCATTTGGACTATGTTTCTTCTACAGGTATCGGCTCATTTACAGCTTTCTTAAAAGCAGTTAAAGGAAAAGGCGGTGACATTGTATTACTAAGCCTGCAGCCGAAAGTATATGAAGTGTTCCAGTTGCTTGGGTTTGCTAATTTCTTTACTATTCACGATTCATTAGAGACATCTGTCGAATTCTTTAAAAATAAGGAAACCAGTGTTGTTCCCCAGGTTAATCTTTTCCCCAAAATTTTCTCGTGTCCTATCTGTGCAAAAAAATTAAAAGCTCCCCGTCCGGGGCGCTTCCGCTGTTCCGAATGTAAGACGATTCTAGCGATTGATAATAACGCACAGGTTTCACTCGGTTGATAGCATGTAGCATTATTACTTGTGCGGAAGTTGTGGATATCTTGTAAATTACAGATCCGCAGATTCAGCCTTTTTTCTGTTTTTGTTGTATCGCTAGTGTATTATTACATGTTTAAAACCTTATAAGAAAAAGACTTACGCTGTTTTAACATGGAGTATTATCTATTTATATCGATTAAAAAAGAAAGAAAATACTAACAGCTGTTTGGTGATAACTTGTGGATAATCTGTTATGCCAGTGTGTGAGTTGTGAATAATCGGTGTTAAAACAGACTTGATAAAAAGCTTCCTAAAATTAAACGTGAGGATAAATTATGGCATACTATTATGAAGAACCATCGCACACATTTAATGAATATCTGCTAATTCCGCGTTATACAGGTGTTGAACATAGCCCGCAAAACATTGACTTACACACACCGCTTACCCGTTTTTCTGTCGACGAGAAACCACAATACACACTTAATATTCCACTGGTTTCGGCAATTATGCAGTCGGTTTCCAATGACGGCATGGCAATTTCTCTTGCAAAAGAGGGTGGTTTATCCTTTATTTTCTGCTCTCAAAGCATAGAAAAGCAGGCGGCTATGGTTTGTGCCGTTAAGAACTATAAAGCCGGTTTTGTAGAAAGCGATTCAAACTTAAAGCCTGAAAATACATTGGAAGATGTATTGCGTTTAAAGGAAAAAACGGGACATACAACCGTCGCTGTTACCGATGACGGAACCGCGCATGGTAAGTTGCTCGGCGTTATTACCGGCCGCGATTATCGTCCAAGCAGAATGGCACGGGATTTAACCGTTGCACAATTTATGACGCCCATTGAAAAGATCCATTATGCCGATGAAGGTGTTACCTTAAAAGAAGCAAACGATATTATTTGGGAGTATAAACTCAATTCGCTTCCCGTTCTTGATACCGAAGGAAAACTGGTATCATTTGTGTTTCGTAAAGATTATGAAAGCAAAAAAGAGCATCCGAATGAATTACTCGACGAAAAGAAACGATACTTGGTGGGAGCAGGGCTCAATACGCGTGATTATGAACAGCGCGTTCCCGCATTAGTCGCAGCGGGCGCCGATGTTTTATGTATCGACTCTTCCGACGGTTTTTCGGAATGGCAAAAGCGTACTATTAAGTTTGTCAAAAAACAGTATGGTGATAAAATTCCGATCGGAGCCGGAAATGTCGTTGACGAAGACGGTTTTATCTTTTTAGCGGAAGCGGGGGCCGATTTTATTAAAGTCGGTATCGGCGGAGGCTCCATTTGTATTACCCGCGAGACGAAGGGTATAGGACGAGGGCAGGCAACCGCGCTTATTGAGGTAGCGAAAGCCCGAGATGCGTATTTTAAAAAGACCGGTGTCTATATTCCCATCTGTTCCGACGGCGGTATTGTGTATGATCACCATATCACGATGGCGCTTGCAATGGGAAGCGACTTTTGTATGCTGGGGCGCTACTTTGCTCGTTTTGACGAAAGTCCGACAAACAAAATACTGGTAAACGGCAGTTATATGAAAGAATACTGGGGAGAAGGCTCATCGCGGGCACGAAACTGGCAACGATACGATTCCGGCGGAGACACTAAGCTTGCGTTTGAAGAGGGTGTTGATTCCTATGTACCGTATGCGGGATCTTTACATGACGGCGTTAAAACAACGCTCTATAAAGTGCGATCTACGATGTGTAATTGCGGTGTACTAACCATTCCTGAGCTTCAACAGAACGCTAAAATAACACTGGTGTCCCCGTCCAGCATCATAGAAGGCGGCTCGCACGATGTTGTGCTGAAGGATGTACGTTCCTCTATACGATAACCGGCACAGCGTCGGGGATGTCTCAAAAGTTGTTACTTTTTCGCCATCCTCGCAAGTCTGCAATTACGTCCTTGTATAGTAATGACTTAATACCTTTAACGGCTCTTGTTTTTCATCAATGTCGGTTGACCGGTTGCATCCAGGGCATCGCGCCAGAGTGAACCGTCCGGCTCGACATAGTTACGCGAACGAACAACGACATTGATCGGTAAGTGCACAAACTTGTTATACATCAACCCGACAATCAGTTTTGTCTTTCCTGCCATAGCGGCATGAACCGCATTGTTCCCGAGCCGCTCGCAGTAAATAGAGTCAACCGGAGCAGCCGGCGCGGAACGTATTTGATAGCTCGGATCAATATACTTTAAATTGATGTGAATGGATTTCGACTTAAAATACGCTTCGATTTGCTCTTTTAAGAATACACCGATATCGGAAAGGCGTTTATTACCTGAATCATCGGTTTCGTTTTTGCTTTGCATTAAGTCTTGCCCTGCCCCTTCAGCAACGACGATAACCGTGTAATGACTTTGCGCTAAGCGATCTTCCAAATGCTTTAAAAAGCCGTTTTCTCCTTGCATATCGAATGGAATTTCGGGGATGAGAACAAAGTCAACTTCATGGCTTGCGATAGCTGTGTGCGTTGCAATAAATCCCGATTCCCGCCCCATCAGCTTGACTAATCCGATTCCGTTGATTTGGGACTGTGCTTCCATACGGGCGGCCGCAACCGCTTCGGAAGCTTTTACAACTGCCGTGTCGAATCCGAAAGATTTTTGAATAAACGACAGGTCGTTGTCGACGGTTTTCGGGATGCCGACAACCGAAATACAAAGGTTCCGCCGTTCGATCTCTTTAGCTATTTCCAAAGCACCCTTCTGTGTTCCGTCGCCTCCGATAACAAAGAGGATATTCAAGTTGAGCCGTTCTATTCCGTCTACAATTTCGACAACGCGAGTGCCGCCGCCGCGGGAAGTACCGAGAATCGTTCCCCCCGTTTTGTGGCATGCATCGACAACTGTCGGGTTTAAGGGCATAACATCGAAGTGGTAATCCGGTAACAGACCTTTAAAGCCGAATCGGATACCGCTGATTCGTTTAACGCCGTACCGTCCCCACAGACAACGTACGACAGAGCGGATAACGTCGTTAAGCCCCGGACACAATCCTCCGCATGTGATAATACCCGCATGAACATGGTTAGGATTAAAAAATATTTTTTCCCGCGGACCTGCTTTTTCAATTAATTGTTCGCGTTTAAATGGACCGTACTGTTCTCCGACCTTGGATTCCAGACGAAAGCGGATAAAGTCTTCATTGGTAACATAATTAGCAATACGATCCCCGATTACGTTTGAAAGATGAATGGGCGATGGTATTTTACAGGATCCGAGTGTTTCAATAGTAAAATCAAATTCTTCATCATGGCGCATAATAAACCTCCATATATATCGAATATATCAATTGTCCTAGGCAAAGGAGTCTCGATTTTTATCTTTCCGCAATTCTCGCTAATGCTTGATATTATTACAGTATCACAAAATTACGGAGCTTGAAAGAGAGAAAAAGTTTTTTTTGATTGACAGATTGAGTGATTTTCTTCATTATAGTTATATCTATGGCACAGAAAAAAGAATCTTTTCTTACACGTATGTTACAGCTTTTTTTACCCCGGGATGATGCGGAGGCAATAAAGAAGCGGCATTTAAAGGCACTGGCAAAGGAAATTTCAAAAAATAAATTCGGTAAGTGGTATAAGCCTTCCTCAGATGAGTTTCAGCCGCAGATGGCACGCTTCTTTTTTGAGCTATACAAGATTGTAGGGCCTGCACGAGCGCTTCTTGCAAGCGCCGCTTCGTCAAAAGTTCTCAAAGCTATTACCGTAGAGCAAAATTTATCGAAGCAACAACATCAAATACGGGAAAAGCTGACACCTGAGGCCATTAAGGAACGTGCAAAAACAACGAAGCAAAAAGAACTGAGTATTCAAGTGCAGAAGGAATTCGATGCTTTTATGCGCGAATTCGATGGCAAAAAGATAGACGAAATCGATACATTGTACCGGCAGCTCAATGAATTTATTCACTTTGTATTGTTTGATTTTTATTTCTTTTTAAAGAAATTCGATCCTGCTTTGCCGGAAGATAAATTTTCTTATACGCCGAATTTTTCGACTGTTAACGGTGAATATCTTAAAGATGAATTAAAAGATTTTATCGTTGTACTCAATGGACTTTCTCTCGATTCAAACTGGGAAAAATTGTTTGCAGTTATTACCGCGTACAAGAATGTACAACCGGTAAATGCTCCTCAGTGGAAAAAACATCTCGGCCTTTTGAACGATGTCCGCCGCTCCCATATTTTAGAAAAAATTATTCAACATATTTCAAAAGATCCTGCCTACGTGGTAGAAATCAGTCCTTTTACGGAAAAGGTAACTGACGACTATCTGAAACAAATAGAACGGTCAATTGATAATACATTAAAAGACATTATTACGGAGCAAAAAAATTCTCAGGTAGCGGTAATGGTGCAACGAGTGTTCGGAAATGTCATTACATCCGGCACGAAAAACTATAATTCGCGTTCCAATGCAGCGTTTGAAAAACGAGGACTTGAAGGTTATATCTATGCCGATGCGATGAATTACCTTAAATCGTTTTTGGTCGAATATTTTAAAAGTGATGTGCGAGCCCTTTCCGATGTGATTTTGGTGCGTGGGCAATGGACACAGCAAGCGCTATCTGCCGAGTATTCCGAAAGCTATCATAATTTAATGCATATTTCAACCAAACTTTTAGAATTTGATGAAAAGCTTTCGGAAGTTTCCGAAATGGGTGTAAAATTCCGCACGCTGTTGTCTCGAATGGAACGCGAAAAAGAAGCAGGTCGGCAAGTACAAAAACATCTAAATGATGTAAACGAAGCGGCGCTTAAATTGCTCAAAGCATCCATTAAAAATATTATGACGCTGGGCAACACTATAAAAAATTGTATTGCGGATTATGATAAACCGCACCGCGATTTGCTGCAAAACTGGAAAGAACTTGAACAGCATTCCGATAAGCCGATAAGGGAATGGATGACTGCGGTCTATACAAAAATTTATAATTTTATCATGCTGGAACAGGTCGTCTTAAAGAAAGAAGAATAGGGCATCTCTATATGGAAAAGATATTTGATTCGGTACGAGCGCTGGATAAGCGGGCGGAAGATGCCTTTAATCTAAAAAACGGCGTACTGATGGAGCATGCTGCCCGTGGTATGGCTGAACGTATCCACAGTCTCTTTTCATCACATATATTACATTCACAGCATATACAGACAAGTACGGGACAAGAAAAAGCTTGGAAATTACCGTATCCGCAAATAGAGCTGCCGCAAATAACATCGCCGCTTGTACAAATTGTCTGCGGTTCGGGTGATAATGGAGGCGACGGGTTTGCCCTTGCGCGGATGCTTGCCGATTTTTGCACCGTTCAGGTAGTTTCGGTAAAGGAACCGAAATCTCCCTTGTGCAAACTGCAGCGGGAACGGCTTGAGTTGCTCGGTATACCGGTAGCTGCGGAATTGCAAGAACGCTGCGATGTGCTTGTCGATGCGCTGTTCGGTACAGGTATCCGCGGCAACCTTGATAATGAAATGTGTGCGGTGATTGATCGGATGAATGCCATACAAAGCTATAAGATTGCCTGCGACATTTCGAGTGGTTTAAATGCGTTCGGAGTACCGTCGCCGGTTGCATTCCGTGCCGATGAAACCTGTACAATGGGCGCCCGCAAAACCGCGCTCTATGCCGATGCCGCAAAGGATTATACCGGCGACATTCATGTTTGTAATCTTGGGCTGCCGCGGCGCTATTACGAGGGCGAAACCGATACCTTTCTTCTGTCTACCGGTGATATGAAGCTGCCGCATCGTACCATACAAAACACCCACAAAACGAGCTACGGGCACGGTCTTTTCTTCTGCGGCGAAAAAATCGGCGCTTGTATGCTCGCTGCTTCCGCCGCGCTCCGCTTTGGTATCGGGCTGGTTACCGTATTCGGCTCGCCCATGTCTGCCGCTCCCTTCGATTTTATGTATACGACAGAGCTGCCCGAAAACTTTTCTGCAGCGATGGTTGGCTCAGGTTTGGGGCGAACTCCCGATGTGCAGGCACGGGCGCTCGATTTCCTTTCATACGAGCAAGTCCGAGAACATCCGCTCGTTCTTGACGCCGATATCCTGCATAACCCTGAGCTGCCTAAACTGCTGCCACTTTTAAAAAAGCCTATTCTGACACCGCATCCAAAAGAATTTCAAAGCTTGCTTGCACATAGCGGGCTTGCACAGATAAGTATTGCCGAAATACAGGAGCGCCGGTTTGAATATTTAAAGCTGTTTTGCAGTGCTTTTCCCCATACAGTAACGGTGCTGAAGGGCGCTTATCCGCTGATCGGTTGCGAAAAGCAAGTGTTTGTGAATCCGCTGGGAACCAATGCGCTTGCCAAAGCGGGAACGGGCGATGTCTTGAGCGGCATGATTACCGCATTGGCAGCACAAGGCTATTCAACGCTTGAGGCAGCGTATACGGCAAGCCTCGCCCATACAGAAGCGGCGAAACGGCTGCATACTTCCGATTACGGTTTAACGGCAAGCGCACTTGCCGATTCGCTTTCTTCTCTATGCTATAGCACAGAGATTTCGGCTAACAGATAGGAGAAGTAAGCAATTCGTAATTTCTCAAGTATGGTAAGAAAAAATATTTACCATAAAAAATCTCACTCCGTTTAATGACTACCTGTTCATTTTGTGATATAGTACAGGGTATGCAAGAAATACCATTATCAGAGGACTTAGCTCTTCAAGCAAAGAAGTTTTTACAAAAAACTTCTTTCTTTTCGGGCTGGACTGACAGCGAACTGGATGAAATTATGATGCACTGTCAGATGAACGAATTTGAGGACGGAAGTACAATCTTTACGCCCGAAGAAACCGGATCGAGGGTATATCTATTGCTAAACGGCAGCGCGGAAGTTCTTTCTCCCGATAAAAAGACTGCATTGGCCGAATTTGTTGCAGGGGAATTATTCGGTGAAATTACCTTGCTGACCGGTAAACCGCACGATGCGTACGCAATAGCACACAATCAAGCCCGTGTTTTGGAATTTCCCAAAGATGGGGTATCACTTGAAACTCTGTTCCACGATAAGCCGCGGATCCTTGCACATCTCTTTCAATCTTTGTTGATTTTTACCTCCCAGCGTACAAGAGCAGCAAATATGCTTATTAAAGAAAATTCTCCTGTCGTACGTGAGCTGCGGAATCAGGTGTACAGCGATAAGCTTTCAGGCCTTTTTAACCGTACCTATTTAGAGGAATCTTTTTCAGAATTTTGCAAAGAACCTTTTGCCCTCATTATGATGAAGCCGGATAATTTTAAGCAGATTAATGACAGTTTCGGGCACGAGGCAGGCGATACCGCACTCATCTTTATTGCCGGTCATTTAAAAAAGGCTTTTTCGGAACATACCGTTTTAGTGCGCTACGAAGGAAACGAATTTGCAGTTCTTACCCATTTGTATACCGATAAGGAATCCGCACGGGCTTTTGCAGAAAAAATTAAAAAAGAACTCGAAACATTAGATCTTTCCCATCTTTTTAACGGAGAGAAAATCTTTTTAAGTATGAGCCTCGGCATCGTCCTTTTTCCCCAGCATGGAAAAATTTATACCGACATTGTAACACGGTGTTCCGGTATGCCGCTGATAGGTAGACAACGAGGCGGTTCGATGATTTTATTTCCGGAGGATATATAAAAAATGCTCGAAGTAAAACAGCGATGGCTTGAGGTCTTGCGGAAGACCTCTCTTTTTTCACGCTTATCGACCGACCAAATGGCTGTCGTTCTTTCCTCTCTCTTTTATTGTGAGGTGGAAGCGGGGCAAGCCCTCGTGTATGAAGGTGAAATAGGTTCGGAACTTTTTATTATCGCTCAAGGATGTGTATCGATTTCGGTAAAGTCGGGAGAAGAAAATATCGAACTGGGAAGGTTACGTTCCGGCGACTTTTTCGGTGAAATGTCGCTGCTTGAACAAACAGCCCGTTCAGCTTCTTGTACGGCAGTAGAAAATACTTCCTGCTTTATGCTTAAAGCGCGGGATTTTTCTCAGATTATTGTAAACGACCCTGTCATTGCCGTTTCCATCTTACAGCAAATGCTGTCGAGTACAGTATCACGCTTACTTAAAACAAACAGCTTTTTGACACAGGTTATCCAATGGGGCGACGAAGCTAAGAAGCGCGCCATTACCGACCCCTTTACAGGACTCTTTAATCGACGTTATTTGGATGACAACATCGGAACCCTTATCCGCCGGAACACGGAAACCACAGGCGCCAGTTTTGCAATGGTGGATGTCGACCGTTTCGGTACCTTGAATAAAACGTATGGAAGCGTGTTCTGCGATAACATTTTACTAGCGATTACCGATGTGTTTAAGAAAACCTTTGACCATCAGGATACGCTGATACGGTATGGCGGCGACGAGTTCTGTTTTATTGTCGGGGGAAATTTTGAACGTGCCGAGACGCTCTGCCGAACTGTCTGCGAGGAAGTAAACGCTATCAGATTTAACGAATATCCCGATCTCGCGGTTTCGTGTTCAATCGGCTTAGTCCCTTGTGCGCATAATGATAACGTCCCGGATATACTCAAGCATTCAGACGAAGCCTTGTACCGTGCAAAAGAGCAAGGCCGGAACCGCGTATGCACTGTCAGCAATACAGATGCACTATTGGAAGATGTTACGGAATAGACTGCTTTAAAGTAGTAATGGTGATTAATAAGTTTTTTGTAAAAGGGAACGGTAGAAAGTAATCCGTATCTGCCATTAAAAATCGAGCAAAACCACAGGGCTGTCCAAAAACTTCAGTTTTTGGACAGTTTCCTTAAATTCAGATGCGATGTTTAAGATTAAGTCATTATTGTATAAAGACTTAATCTTAAACTCGCGGGGATGTCGAAAAAGTAACCAACTTTTGAGACATCCCCATGTAGCTTTCCACCCCCTTCCCTTTATCTTATTTTTTCAAAAACGTTAATAAGGTTTTCCCATCGTCACCGCCTTCGAATTGCGAAGTGTCCAGCTGTCAGCTTTATTAATAGTTGTTTTTGCGTTGCGTACCAGCGATTTTGAGGCTGTTATCGGCACAATAACGGCAGCTTTTAAGACGGCGTCACCCTGCCATGCCCCGCTTGCAACAGCTGATTCCGCCTCTCGTACCAGTTCTTCATCATTCCATGCAGGAGTTGCACCTCGTTTAGCAAATTCTTTTTCCGTACAATAGAGAATCGCATCTTGAATATCTCCATCCAATCCGGTTCTTATCAGGATGACATTGGCGTTCCGTTTGGGAATACTCGTATGCGGTCCCCAAAAATCGCGAGCTGTAGAACATGCTTGTGTTCCGCCGGAAATAGTTTTAACGGTAAGCTCATCGCGAATACCTTCTTCGACGGAACGCCAATGGTACACGACTGTCTCGCCTGCAGAAACTTCTGCAGCTGGGAATCGATAGTGGGGATTTTGTTTATCTCCGACATTCGTGATAGTGATACCAGCCAGATTTCCGCTTTTCATTACGATAAACTCGATAAATTCACTCTTAGGTTTGCTGCTGTACAATGGACGAATTTCGGTTATCCGCAGTTTTGCAGGATGCGTATTGGCTCCCTCAAACGACAACGCAAAATCAAGAACGCTGTGCTTTGTGTCCGACACAGAACCGCGCAATACAAAAGGTACACCGATACCAATCGGAGCCGCTGGAATAAGCGCAAAGGCGGTATAGATTTCTGCTTTGACGGATTGACTTTCGGAATCGGTAAAGTCATCAGGAATATCTATACTTTCAACGCTGCACGTTTGCGTTTCGCCCGTTTCGGGTATAAAGATTTCCGCCGAGATAAATTCCGCGGTGCCGGCAAAGTACATCTGCACAGTATTGTTTTCCATCCGTGCAGCGTTTGCTATTTTGACGGGTTCAGCTTCTTCTCCGATAATATCGGTAAAAATCGGTTGTTGGGAAAACCCCGCGCATCCGACCCCGCATAGAACACAGACAACCGGCACAAGAAAAAAGAGAGTTTTCATCATTTAGTCTCCTAAAAATCTATAAGCTAATCCCTATATGCGACACGCACGGCTTTTTGGCTAAGAATTTTAAAAAAAAAGAAAAAAATTTTACGATTTTTCATTATTCATAACCTCTGCATAATCGATGTAAAACTTGTTTATAAGACTCATTCTACTGTGTATATCTTTTTCAGCTGTGCATAATGATACAAATTGTGAATAATTCAAACATCATTATTCAAGCGCTAACTAACGGCTAAACAACGCTTTAACCTAAATATCAAGAAATTCACAGTGCCTACTATTACTATTACTAAATTTAT
>CAUPUT010000015.1:0-13686 GCA_963514615.1 uncultured Treponema sp. | reverse complement strand
TCCTGTTATTTGATAAACACGGCGCATGTAATTAGGGTCAATAAAAAGGTCAAGTAATACAACAACCTATAGCAGCGCTTGACCGTTCTTTTCTTCTATTATATAGTCCATAGTAAGCTATAGTTATATATAGCAAGGTTTAGCGGGCTGGTTTACACCCAAAATGTCGGCGGTTCGATCCCGTCAGCGCCCATAGTTTATTCCTTGCTGTATATAGACTTATCAAACCGATAGCTTTGCTCGATTTTTAACAGGTCAAGTCGGGAGTTTATATATGGATTATCATGTAATAGCTAAAACCAAGAAGACTATCAGAATACTCATATTTGTGGACATTCCTCGCTAAACACACTATAAAATTGTTCCGCCGACTCCTTTAAATTTTTCAACAAAAGCGGCAATCTTTCGGAATACCCTTTGCTTTTTTGTTAAGTAATCAGGATTGAGCGGGCTGAGTTTGGGCAAAACGGCATTCAGATCGGTACCGATTTCGCTGGCATACTCGTGTTTTAATGAGGTTTGTATATATCGTTTTGCAGCTTCTTCATTAAGCTTTTCTTCGGCAATCAGCGCAGCTGCCTCCTCTTTCTGCTTTTTCTGAGCATACATAAAGAACGCTTGGATAACTTCTGCCTTATCTTTAATCGGCTCAAAATCCGTTTCGTTGATAAAATCAACAATCAAGCTTTCTTTTGCCCTATTTCCAATACTGGATCTGATTATCCTGCGCACATCATCTATCAATTTTGCTTTATCGTTTGTCTTCTTATTATGTTCAAAAATAAGAGCCAGAATATAGTCAAGGTCGATCTCTTGCGATTTCAGCAAATCAACTTCAAAAACCACATCATCCCAATCTATTTTTGTATGTTCCGGACTCTTACCGCCCCGCTCCCGTCTAAACCAGTCTCGTATATCGTTATATGTAGAGCAATAATCCTGCACAGCCCGTTCGGTCAGCACATCTATTTTCTGCATTTCTGCAAACGCTTCATCTGTTAAAAAGCAGCGGTCTTTAAACGCTTGGAGAGCAACGCGGTCTGTCGGATCGATAGACTGCAAGGCTTTCAGCTGTGTAAATTCATCATAATTACGCAAGATGTTTTCGATGCGAAGGTACTCACCGAAAAGCTGGACAAAGGCTTTTTTAGCGGCTTCGGTTGTTATTGCGTCCGGCTTAGGAAATTGCGCTTTCAGTTCCCGAACGACCTCTGTGTAGCCCCTGTGTACTTCACCGGTTACACTATCGGTGAATCCTTCGATATATTCTTTGTAACTTTTTTCAAGCACTACGTTCTTGGTATTCTGACTACCGAAAAGCGTAATCGCATCTATTGTTGCTTGCTCCAAATCTCTAAACGTAACGATATTGCCGAATGTTTTTGTTGCATCATAGATACGGTTGGTACGTGAAAATGCCTGTATCAAACCATGATAGCGTAAGTTCTTATCAACAAAGAGCGTGTTCAGTGTTTGAGCATCAAAACCGGTAAGGAACATACCCACTACTATCAAAAGGTCAATCTCTTTCTCCTTCACTTTTTTTGCTAAATCGCGGTAGTAGTTTTGAAATTCCTTGCTGTCCACACCGAAATTGGTACCGAACATTGCGTTATAATCTTTAATGGCGTTTGCCAAAAACTCCTTAGCGCTCGTATCCATTGCGGACGGTTCAAAATTCTCTTCAATAATATCACCAACGGCATTCTGCTCTTCGTTCGGTGCAAAAGAATATATCATCGCAATCTTCAATGGGTTTTCACTCTCTTTTTGCAGCGCGTTCAGCTGTTCATAATAGAGCTTTGCCGCTTCAACGCTGCTAACTGCAAACATGGCATTAAAGCCCGTCCTGCTTCCTTGTGTCCGGTGAGTCTTTATTCTAAAATTCCGTAAGATATATTGAGCAATTTCTTTTATGCGGTCGGGATGGAGCAAGAGTTTTTGTTCTTCTACAGCACTGATCTTGACTTCGTCCTGCTCTGTTTCCAAAGCCTTGAACATGGGGCGCACATCATTATAATCCACCTTAAACTTCAATACTTTTTCATCCCGAATTGCATCAGTGATAACATACGAATGAAGCTCAGTTCCAAATACACTTGCCGTAGTCTCCGCGCCCAATGCATTCTCCGGAAAAATGGGTGTCCCCGTGAATCCGAATTGATAATATTTCTTGAATTTCTTCCGCAAATTTTTTTGTGCTTCACCGAATTGAGAACGATGACATTCATCAAAGATAAAAACAACCTGTTTTTGATAGATAGGTAAATCGCCTTCTCCTTTCATAAGGTTGTTCAGTTTTTGAATAGTTGTTACAATAATTTTATTATCGTCTTTCTCAATATTCCGTTTTAACCCTGCAGTGCTTTCCGAACCGTTTACGCTATCCGGCGAAAAGCGCTGGTACTCTTTCATTGTCTGATAGTCCAAGTCTTTGCGGTCAACAACGAAAAACACCTTATCGATAAACTCAAGCTGTGTAGCAAGGCGGGCTGTCTTAAAGCTTGTGAGAGTTTTGCCGGAACCGGTTGTGTGCCAAATATAGCCGCCGCCATCCGGTGAGCACCATTTCTTTGTTTGGAACGAGCTTTTTATTTTCCATAAGATGCGTTCCGTTGCAGCAATTTGATAGGGGCGCATAATGAGCAATGTATTGCCGGTGTCAAACACGGAATAGGTGAGCAATACTTGCAGCAACGTATTTTTCTGAAAGAAGGTCGCCGTAAAATCTTTAAGGTCTTTAATCAGCGTATTGTCCGATTTTGCCCAATTCATCGTAAAATCAAAACTGTTTTTATCTCTCTTTACCGTATTGGCAAAATAGCGGGTATCTGTTCCGTTGGAAATAATAAACATTTGCAGGTATTTATATAAGGAACTTTCGCTATTAAAACTTTCCTTACTGTAACGGTGTACTTGATTAAACGCCTCGCGGATTGCAACTCCCCGTTTTTTCAGTTCTATCTGTACTAGCGGCAGCCCATTCACCAAAATAGTTACATCATACCGGTTTGCCTGTGTGCCCGTTTGTTCAAACTGGTTGATAACCTGCAACTTGTTGCGGGCGATATTCTGTTTGTCGACCAGATAAATGTTTTGGATACGCCCGTCATCAAACACAAAGTCATAGATATAATTATCGTGTATCTTCCGTGTTTTATCTATGATCGTATCACTCGATTTATCCAAATATTCATCCAGAAACCGCTGCCATTCGGTATCGGTAAAAACGGTATTGTTGAACTCTTGTAACTGCTTCCTTGTATGAGCAAGAAGTGCATCGGAAGTAGTAATAGTGGGAAGATATTCGTAGCCTTGGTTACGTAAATCTTGGATCAGCTCCCGCTCCAAAGCAGACTCCGGCTGGTAGCCTACAGATGGTTCACTCACCATTGAATCTTTGGTGTATTTATCAAGAACAATAAAATTCGGCAATTCTGCTATGGGGGTATATTGTGTCATGGTCGTTGCTCCTCTTTCCAATATTTACTTTCAATAAGATGGTTTAATAAGAATTTTACAATCTGCTTTTCTGCGGGTGTCGGTTCGGCCACAGCTTCATTCGATAATGTAGAATGGCTGGTGAATTGTATGATTCGATTATAATAGCTCTTTTTATCATCCGGCAACAGGTCGGACCATTTGGGATAGCCCAAGAAATTTGCAGTTTTCTCATATAGGTTACGAAGGAGTGTAAAGTGATATTTCTGAATGCTGCCTACTTTTATAGCTTCTTCTATTGTCTGTTTCAAAAAAAGATGATAGGAAAAGCTCTTATTGGAATCGCCTTTCTTCTCTTTAAGGTCAAATGTCCCATCTTCGTTTTTATCCAGCATATAACCTACTTTGGAGTTAAGTTCATTATAAAGCACATTATAAAATAGTGGATTATGGGTTGTTATAATGAATTTCAAATCTGATTTGCTTGATTTTATAGTTTCTGCGATATTTACTGCCAATTCTATAAGATGATTTTCATCTAACGAACTTACAGGATCATCAATGAAAATATACCTTAAACTGTCAAATTGATTTGTAGAGCGATCCTCTGCTTCAGGAATGTTTAAGGTCTCGACAATTTCTTTTAACAAGCTATAGAAGATGCACCAAATAAAGCAACTTTCCTCACCTCTCGAAATTTTTATGTTTTCAATACGTTGTTCATTCCCTCTCTCAATAGAAAAACTTATCTCGCTATAATCCTCACTAAAGCGTGGGGTTAATTTATCGCTTGTATAATGCTGAAAAAGATCTATGATATTATTGCCCTGTCCTTCTTCTTCAAGAATCCAATGTGTAAAACCATTAGGTCGTATCGTCAACTTTCTATTTACATCTTCGTCCAAATCATTATCCCAATAAAATAAATCTTCGGTAAAAGCATTGTAGTAAATAACCTTTGTTGCCTTCGCTTCTTCTTCTTCTTCTTCTTCTTCTTCTTCTGCTGCTGCTGCTGCTGCTGCATCATCTTCTTGTTTGGGTGCAATCATCTCTTTGAAAACACGAGACAATCGGGTTTTACCTACACCGTTAAAGGCATAGATTAGCTGCACTTTTTTGCTACCATTTTTTAACTCTTCGGCTATTTTATCTAATGATTTTCCCATAATTATGCCGTTACCTCATGTTTTGGAAATGATAGTAATTGCTCCCGGTAATACTCATACTGTTTTTTACGCGCCTCCAGCTCCGCCTCCAGCTCCGCCTCCAGCGTCGTAAACGTATCGAGTATACGAACAATCTCTTGCTGTACAGCAAGAGGAGGAAGGGGCATTTGGATTTTCTTTAATCTTTCCTTTGAAATATTAAAACGTGTTACACCGCTTGCTGTCTTTGAGATAGCCATACGCATGAAATGGCTGCGGAATAAATATTTAGTAAATTCAGGAATGAGTTCAATATCCTCATTAAATCGAATTCCAAAAGAAAAGCTATTTAAGTAAATATCCTCTTCTATGTTTGTTGTGATAGCAGAAGACATTCCTGCTTCATCTGCAGTTTCTGATGAGCCTGTAAACAAAACATCTCCATATTTTACTTTATTCTGTTTTTCAGAAGACAAAATTTTAACTTTTTCTAGTTTACTAAAATCTATCTCAATATTATCAAATATATTTTTATATGTGATGTAAGAAGCATTTCCTTCTTCAAAATCTGTTTTACTTTTTCCTGTAAGTCCTCCATACATAGAGGCAATTTCTCCCAGCGGTTTCCATACTACTTCAGCGCCTTGCAGGAGGCGGGCTATATAAGGGAATATTTTCGGTTCTTGTGTCATTGTTTTATCCTATTTGCCTTTTTTGCTTTTTGTTCCAACATAGTGATGGAGTTTAAATAATCTTTTTCCACATTGCTCAAAGTCTTGGCTTTGTATTTTTTATATTCTACGATTGCTTTTTTCTTTGCTTGTTCGTGTGAAATTTGTCCGGCATTGTCCAGCACATTACGCCCTGTGGTTCTAAGAATGTTGTCCAGTTCTCTTACAAAATCTGCCATTCGCATCTCCCGTTCTTCTATGGCTCCATGTTGAGTGGTTTGTCGGAAATTCCGACAGACCACATTTTCATCCAACTCGCCTTCTTCAAAAATATGAGAAATATGCTCTGTTATAGTACTGCGTCCCTTTCCAAACAATGCAGCCATCTGTTCTTGTGTTAGCCACACCGTCTCATCTTCCACTCTTACATCTATTTGTACAGCGCCATCTTCACGCTGATAAAGTATGATTTCTCCTTTTTGTCCTTCCATATTCACCTACCTTTCCAACTCCGCTATTATTTTGTCTATATCTGCCCGCAGTGTGTCTATCCGTTTGACTGTTTCAGCTACTTCGGCATTGAGTGTGACAATGTCTATTACCTCCCGCTTATCTTCTGCTTCCACGTATGAACTTACGGAAAGGTTGTAATCGTTTTCCGCTATTGTGCTGTTTTCAACCGATACGGCGGTATAGGAGACATCTTCTTTTTTCTCAAGGAGGCTGACAATCTTTGTGATATGCTCATCGGTTAGTACATTGTTATTCGTTTCTTTTTTAAAGAATGCCTCTCCGCTTGCATCTATGAACTGTGTCTTTGTATCCGGCTTGTGCTTGGAGAGTACGAGGATGTTGACGGCAATACCCGTACCGTAAAACAGATTAGGAGGCAGCGCTATCACTGTTTCTACAAAGTTATGATCTACCAGATACTGCCGTATTTTCTGCTCAGCTCCACCGCGGTAGAAAATGCCGGGAAAGCATACGATAGCCGCGCGCCCCTTAGCCGAAAGATAGCTGAGAGAATGTAATACAAACGCAAAGTCGGCTTTGGACTTGGGAGCCAACACACCGGCTGGAGCAAATCGGTCATCATTGATGAGCGTAGGATCATCACTCCCCACCCAATTTACCGAATAAGGCGGATTGGACACAATGGCATCAAAGGGTTTATCGTTGCTATGTTGAGGATTGAGGAGCGTGTCTCCCAAGGCAATATTGAACTTGTCGTAATTGATATTGTGCAGGAACATATTCATACGCGCCATATTGTAATTGGTATGATTTATCTCCTGTCCGAAGAACCCTTCTTCTATGAGATGGTTGTCGAACTGCTTTTTTGCTTGCAGCAGCAAAGAACCCGAACCGCAAGCGGGATCATAAATTTTATTGACAGATGTTTGCCCACACAAAGCCAATCGAGCTATCAGCTTAGATACATACTGTGGAGTAAAAAACTCACCGCCCGATTTACCTGCATTGGCCGCATAGTTGGAAATTAAAAACTCGTAGGCATCACCAAAAAGATCAATCTCATTGTCTTCAAAGTTTCCGAAATCCAATCCTTCCACACCTTTTATCACTGCCGCCAAGCGTTTATTTTTATCCGGCACACTATTGCCTAAACGGTTACTCGTAGTATCAAAGTCGGCAAAAAGCCCCTTGATGTCTTTTTCTGAAGGATAGCCATTGGCTGAATTTTCTATTGCATCAAATATCTCAGCCAAATTCGTATTCAAGTTGGGATTCGTATTGGCATTCTTGGCAATATTTACAAACAATTGGCTGGGATAGATAAAATATCCTTTGGTTTTGGTAATATCATCTTTTATTTGAGGTGTAATACGATCATCGGCCATGTTTACATAGTTGATACTCTTATCACCGCCCTCTATGAAACGGGTGAAGTTTTCGCTTATGAACCGATAAAACAGCGTTCCCAAAACAAACTGCTTAAAATCCCAGCCGTCCACAGCGCCGCGTACCTCGTTAGCGATTTTCCAAATCTGCGCTTGCAATACCGCTCGCTGATTTATACTTGTATTTGTCATCTGTACGGTCATCCTATTATCATGAGACATTTTTAAAAACAAAGGAATCGTTTTTTTAGAACTCCTCTCTTGAATCTTGATTTCAGCATATCATAACCCAAAAGGGTTGTCATTATATATTGTTATTCTATAACACTCAAACCATTGACTATCAGCCATTATCGGCACAAGAGATACTACCTTTCTACGCGTTTAATTTTCTATAAGATTGCCAAAAACTTCCTAACAGTTGACTTTTTTATAAAGCTAAAAAAAAATCAGAATAACTAAAAAATCTTTAGAAGTTATTGCTTGACAGATAAATTTTTCAATTCTATAATTATATCAATTTATAGTTCTTTCTCATTATACGTTGGCGTATGGCGAGAAAGGCAGGCGGTCTCTAAAAATACTTTTTTAGGGATACCCTGATATCTGTATCAATATCGTATCAAGTGGAAAGCTTGAAAAAACGATAGAGGAGAAAGCATGAGTTTGGATTTTAACAAGATTAAAACTGCTGCAGAAGGATATAAGGCCGACATGACCGCTTTCCTTCGTGAAATCATCCGCCTTCCCAGCGAAAGCAGCCAAGAGGGGGAAAAAGCAAAACGCATCCAAAAGAAAATGGATGAACTCGGGTTCAACAAAACATGGATTGATCCGCTCGGCAACGTAATGGGATGGATGGGCACCGGCCCGCACATTGTTTGTTTTGACGGCCATATCGATACGGTCGGTATCGGTAACCGCAGCAACTGGAATTTTGACCCCTATGAAGGATTTGAAGATGACATATTCATCGGCGGACGCGGGGTTTCCGACCAAACCGGCGGCGTTGTTTCCGCTATGTATGCCTGTAAGATGATGAAGGACTTAGGTCTTCTCAACGATAAATACACCGCTATGGTAGTCGGCTCCGTACAGGAAGAAGACTGCGACGGTATGTGCTGGGAGTATATCCTGAAAAAAGACGTCAAAGTTCCCGGTTACGAAAAACTCTGCAAGCCCGACTTTGTCGTTTCCACCGAACCGACTGACGGCGGTATCTATCGCGGACACCGCGGACGCATGGAAATCCGCATCGATGTTAAAGGTGTTTCCTGCCACGGTTCCGCACCGGAGCGCGGCGATAACGCAATCTACAAGATGTCCGACATTCTGCAGGAAGTACGCAAGTTAAATGAAAACGACGCGGCTGACGGCACTGAAATCAAAGGGCTCGTCAAAATGCTGGATAAAAAATACAACAAGGAATGGGAAGAAGCAAACTTCCTCGGACGCGGAACCGTTACCGTTTCCGAAATTTTCTATACCAGCCCGAGCCGTTGTGCCGTTGCGGACTCCTGTTCCGTTTCACTCGACCGCCGTATGACGGCCGGAGAAACATGGGAATCATGCTTGGAAGAAATCCGCCAGCTTCCCGCCGTCAAAAAATACGGAAAAGACGTAACGGTCTCGATGTACAACTACGACCGGCCGTCGTGGACGGGAGAACAATACCCGATCGAATGCTTCTTCCCCACTTGGGTATTGCCGAAAGAGCACGTCGTTGCACGTTCGATGATCGAATCGTATAACAATTTATACGGCGATAAGCGTATCGGCCCGAAAGATCAGCTTGCCATGCGCGAAGCACGCCCGCTCGTTGACAAGTGGACATTCTCTACAAACGGCGTTTCCATCATGGGGCGGAATAAAGTTCCCTGTATCGGTTTCGGCCCGGGAGCGGAAGCACAGGCTCATGCCCCTAACGAAATTACGTGGAAACAGGACTTGGTAACCTGCGCTGCCGTATATGCCGCACTGCCGTCCATATATGTTGAAAAGTTATAAAGTAGAATTATAGTATTAGGAGCGATGATAAAAAGCGCCGTCTAAATTGGCGCCGTCGCTTTTTATCTCAAGTTTGCGTTGCAAACTTGATTATTTACATGTGCGCGTAAAACGCGCACAGCTAAAAACTTTTTCGGATGTTCAAACATCCTGCAAAAGTTTTTATGGGAGTAATTATGGCCTTGATTATGGATCCGTACATTACAAAGCTCAATAGCTTGAGCTTTAAGAAGATGTACAACAACGACTTTTTCCTTACATGGGAAAAGACCTTCGATGAAATTCTTGCAACATGGACGGTAGCCGATGCGCTGCGCACCTTGCGGGAAGCTAACATTTCTACAAAGATTTTTGAAAGCGGTCTCGGCATTTCGCTGTTCCGCGACAACTCAACCCGCACACGGTTCAGCTTTGCATCAGCTTGTAACCTGCTCGGTTTGGAAGTACAGGATTTGGACGAAGGCAAGTCTCAAATTGCCCACGGAGAAACCGTCCGCGAAACCGCTAATATGGTTTCATTCATGGCTGACGTTATCGGTATCCGCGATGATATGTACATCGGCAAAGGCAATACCTACATGCACACCTTTATGGATGCGGTTGCCGAAGGCAATAAAGACGGCGTACTCGAACAGCGCCCGACCCTCGTTAACTTGCAGTGCGATATCGACCACCCCACTCAGATTATGGCGGATACCCTCCATATCATCCATGAGTTCGGGGGGCTGGAAAACCTCAAGGGTAAGAAAATCGCGATGACATGGGCATATTCACCCTCTTACGGCAAGCCGCTTTCCGTTCCGCAGGGCGCAATCGGTCTATTCTCCCGCTTGGGAATGGACGTGGTACTTGCACATCCGGAAGGATATGAAGTAATGCCTGAGGTTGAAGAAGTTGCGAAAAAGCAGGCAAAGGCATCGGGCGGTTCCTTTACCAAGACCAACAGCATGAAGGAAGCCTTTAAGGATGCAGACATCGTGTATCCCAAGAGCTGGGCGCCCTTTACCGCAATGGAAAAACGGACGAACCTCTACGGTGCAGGCGACTTTGACGGTATCAAAGCGCTCGAAAAAGAGCTGCTCGCTCAGAACGGCCACCACAAGGATTGGGAATGCACCGAAGATATGATGAAGCTGACCAAAGACGGTAAAGCACTCTATCTGCACTGCTTACCGGCGGATATTACCGGCGTCAGCTGCAAAGAAGGAGAAGTTGCCGGTTCGGTATTCGACCGCTATCGCGTGCCGCTCTACAAGCAAGCAAGCTTTAAGCCGTACATCATCGCCGCAATGATCTTCCTTGCAAAAGTACGCTATCCGCAGCTTACGCTGGAAGAACTGGAAAAGCGGGGAACACTCCGCCATACCGGCAGATAACCGGGCATCTGAAAAAACTCGATTAGATTTTTAGAGTTTTTTAACAGTTAAAAATGAACCGTTAAGGAGCCGTAGTTGCCCGGCTTCGGCTGCAACCGGCTCCTTAGCAAAGGTATAACTTAGTACCCATCATCCCGCAATGGATCTGCGTATACATTGCGGGATGACGGATTTCACAAAGATAAAATATCGCATTTTTCGAGGTTGTTCAAACAACAATCTGACACGTTTGCTTCGGACGGGAGATAATTTCCGTTAATGTAGCATTTTTTCCCCGCACTCGCACTTGTATGTATTCACCACCCCGCAAATCGTTATCGATCTGTAGAGAAGCCTCACTTAAAGGCAGTGAAAGGTAATTTTCCGTAATGACGTTTTGATGCCCGTTACGCGGTGCTTCGGTAACTCCATATACAAGTTTTCCGTTCCAAGCCTGTATATATGCTACAGCCTGCATTTCGGCCAGCTCGTTCAGCTGTTTTACCCGCTGCCCTGCGATACGTTCAGGCACCTTGGGCTGCATTTTCCACGCATCTGTTCCCGGGCGAGCAGAAAATGGAAAAGCGTGTATTCCGGCAAAGTTAAGCTCGCGGCACATTCCGTACGTTTCCTTAAAATCTTCTTCCGTTTCACCGGGAAAACCGGTGATGATATCCACACCGATAAACGGATTGTCTTTTACACGACGGAGTTCGGATACTGCCCGATACACAGTTGCTCTTTTATAGCCGCGGTGCATCGTTTTAAGTACGGTGTCGCTGCCTGATTGTACGGAAAGGTGAAAATGAGGACAGACCTGCGGATGTGCCAACAATGGAATGAGTGCCTCGTCAATCCTGTCGGGGTAAAGGCTGGAAATACGGATACGCATTGTGCTGTTTTCCAATATGAGCTTGAGTATATCGGCAAAATCTCCGGCTTCACTCCGGTACTGCGAAAGGTTTACCCCTGTCAGCGTCAGTTCGGGAATGCCGGTTTCTTCTATGCGGCGCAGCCGGTCAAGCACTTCAGCGGCAGGCAACGACACTGATTTACCCCGTGCGATCCGTATCCTGCAATAGGCACAAGCATCGTTACAGCCGTCTTGAATTTTCAACAATGCACGAGAGTGAAATAAAAAATGCGGAGAACTCAGTGCAAACAGCTGTTTTCCCCGTATGTTGTCACCGTGTTGGTTTTCTACCGATTTATACCGTTGCGTCTTGTCCGTTAAGCCGTTATGGAGCAAATCGGTAAGATAGGTACGCAATGCGCTTAAAAAAAACGGTGTGTCGAAATAGGCACTGCTGCGCACCAATTCTGCAAAGTACTCCGGTATTGCCGTCAATAAATCTTTCTGCTGTCCGGGAAAAGCCAGTACGTAAGGATGCAGCGCTTCTATTTCCGCAGCCTCCAGTTGGGCATAGCAGCCTGTTACCAGAATAATGGCATAGGGATGTGTCTTCACCAGTAATCTGATAAGCCGACGAGCCTTTTGCTCCGCCTTGCCGGTTACCGTACAAGTGTTTACAAAACAGAGTACGGTTTGCTGAGGCGACAGCACGGAATATAATCGAACGGGGGCGGCGGATGAAAGTTTTCTTACACTTGCACCATTTCCCGTACCGGTTTGCATCATATCGATTCCGTCCGATACCGATACGATGATATTTTGACGAACAGTCGAATGGTTTTCAACGGCATATGCAGCATAATCGGCATGGTCGGTATAGATGGAAAATCCCGCATCGGTACACAGCGCCGCAAAAGACTCCGCCTCTGCTTGGTTAAGTCTGCATCCGAGTGTTTCAATTCGTATTGCGCATAATTGAGTATTCATATTGCCAAAGAAAACCTACAAACATGAGTCAAGCAAAAAGAGAGTGTTGCAGCGAACTAAAGACGGTGCAGTACGCGTTCATAACCTTTTTGTGCATCGGTTGAATTTTTATTCAGCTGCAAAGCGGAAGAATAGGCCTCTAATGCCGCCCGATATTCTTTCGCCTGTTCTCGTGAATATGCAAGCCGCGTCCACCACACGCTATTGAGCGGTTCCAATCGAATAGCAGTAGAGAAAGCAATATCGGCATGGCGATACTTTGCCATCCGCAAATACAATTCTCCGATGTGATAATAAACCCCGCTTACTTTTTTGCCGTTAGGCGCATAGGCGATATAATCTTCAAAAAGATGTAAGCTTTCTTCGTTTTGTCCAAGATGATAAAGTGCTTGCGCATGGGTTTCGATAAGGCGCGGATCGTATTGCGAAACGGCACGCCCCTTAACAACCCAATCGGCCGCTTCTTGATAACGCTCATCGCCAAGCAGCGCCCATGTTAATACCACATAACTGTCGATATTGCGGGGCATTCGCTCTATTTCGTTTAAGCAAACAGCTATCGCTTCTTTGTAGCGGCCTTCGCGGTATAGCACAAGAGCATCATCAGCTTTTTGTGCATAGAGATGATAAGAAGAAAAAATATATAAAGAAATCAATCCGATCTCAATCAGAACGTTCTTTCGGAGAGTAACCACGCTTTAAAACCTCTATTTCCGATTCATCGTACATATACCGCTGAAAAAGCAGCCGCTATCCAATATTACCTCGGGAGCCGTCACATCACCGGTTAATTTACCCGAGGCAAATACATGTACGGAGGTCGCAGCAGTAACATTACCGATAACCTCGCCTTTAATAATGACTCGGTCGGCATCTATTTTTGCCTTTACTTTTGCATATTCACTAATCATTAAATCGCTTGAAGATTGAATAGTTCCTTGTACTGTCCCTTTTATCATAAAAGGTTTTTCAAACTTAATGATTCCGTCAAAAACGATATCTGAAGCTAAAACCGTATCGTAATCATCTTCATCCAAGTCTATCAGCTCTATTTTATCCGTTTCTATCATAGCCAATAGGATAACAATGATTAGCAGTCGAGGTCAAGAGGTCGGTTCAAACAGGATAAATGCATCATTTAGCAAATAGAGGCGAGCGCTTCTTGCAACCGTTGTGCACTTGCTTCAAGCGCTGACTGTTCGTCTTTGGGAAGTTCGCCTTCGATGATTTTTTCGACACCGCTTCTGCCGACAATACAGGGAACGCTCAAACAAGCGCCGTGCAAGCCGAATTCTCCGTTTAGAGCCATTGAAACGGAGAGGATGCTGTGTTCATTCCGCAGAATGGCGCCGGCTATTCTGGTAAGGG
>CAUPUT010000014.1:0-13751 GCA_963514615.1 uncultured Treponema sp. | reverse complement strand
CAACCAGAACTGCCAAGGATGGCAGTGGTTCCATACAGCAGCGATGTTTTGTGCACGCACAAAACTCGCCTTCAACTGTTGTACACGGATGTACAACAGTTGAAGATGGTTCAAATGGTCTCATCGTATCAATTTTTCCGCGTTTTTTATCTACTCTACCTGATGCGTTCACCCGCCTGCAAGAAATTACCTAGAAACCAATACCTACGCCAAGCTTTACACCGAGTCCTGACAGCGTTGTAAATGTTCGCTTAAAGTCCTGAGAGGCAACCGATGCGGCAAGGTTAAGTGAGAACCAGCGTGAATCTATAAAAAGACACAGTTCGTGCCGCCATATCCGTTCAATGCATCGGGTATCCAAATATACTCCGAGCACCTTGGCAAAACGACTTTCAATCTTTAAACCGCCGTCTACATAATATGGATTTGCGTTAAGCACCGGAAATGCAAGGAAAGGCGATAAAATCATGTAATTGTTTTGGAACGGTCTAAAGTCTGCACCAATCTGAATTTTGAGCGGACGCATAATCTTTTTTTCCGGCAGATTGTTTGAAGAATCCATTGCCATAGTCTGTTTCCAAAAAGAAGAATCTCCACCTGCGATGCTGCCCAAAAAATTGTTTACAGAGCCTTCATAGTTAAATGAGGCACGCATACCTTTTTTCGTTACTACCGGTACAAGCGGTAAGTAGTCAACACCGCCGGTAACCGTAACCCAATTTGTCGGACGAAACATTCCGGTTAAACTTAAATCTACGCCGCCGTTTTTTAAAATGTCAGCAATAGAGAGTTTTCCATTTGATAAATAATCGGGAAGTGCGCCGTAAATATTTGCCGTACATCCGGCTTTCAGCGTAATTCCATCAACAACGCCACCCGTCTTATGAGGAGAAAGACTATAGTACCCCTTAGGATTTTCCATATAGGCGATCGGTGCAAAGTAAGCCAGTCGTGCCGAAAACCCGTAGCGAGGTTTGGTAAGTTGATACATTACCCCTATATCCGCAAAAATATTGGTTTTTGCATTGAGCGTATCTTTGATCGTTTCGCCGATTGCATTTGCCGCATTGCCGTTTGCTGCAACATCAAGCAAACTTTTAGGTAAATTTCCCCATACATCCCCATTAGCGGTAACGGAGAATTGTACTGTATGTTCTTCCAGTACGGTAAAGCGAAAAAAATAATCAAAGTTAAAAATAGATCCTGCATGGATACCCGATTTCATCGTATTTTTTGCAAGTTTATTAAGATCGATAACTAATTGAGGTTTCAAAAAATCCGGCACAGAGACCATATTATTGGCTGCAGTCGCCGAGACGACAAAGCCCGTATGCATGGAGAACGCACGCCGTTTAGTACGCCGCGTCGGTTCGTTTTTTTCAACCGGCGATGTCATATCTTTTCGATCTTGCGTTTCGCTGTCACCTTCGCCTGTGGAGATGACTATCTTCTTCGTGTCGGAAGCTTCGTCCGTCTCATTGACGCTTACCGTCGCAGGCTTTGTCGCTGCGGCATCACCGGTATCCGTATTGACGATTGTTTCGGCAGGAACAGTTTCGGAAGCCGAAGCAGCCGGAAGCGGTTCGGGATTACCGTTATTGTCAACATCGATACTCCCACCGCTTACTACAGACTGCCCGGAAACCGTAAAGGTACTCAGCATCACAATACATATCATAATAAAATACATTTTTTTCATTTGTCTTCCTCCGACAATGCCTGCAGACTTACTTCACTTTTGTTGTATAATCAATATCCGCTTCAACTAAGGCAGAGAGTGATGCTCCCAGTTCAAAATCACGCCTCAATGAATAGTCACCTGAAGGTAGTTTTAAATACAACTCCGGTTTAACGGGGTATTTTTTAAGAAGCTCATCCAATTCTGTAGCAGTAAAGGTTAGAGCCTGTTCTCCTGCAACCGTTACGGTTTTTTCAATGGGATTACCGACAGCATTTTTAATAGAGTTACCGTCCCCATCTTTAAACTGCAATACAAATTTTGGCACAACGGATGCACCGTTCAGCCCGTTTTTTAAAGTAATACCAACCTTAAACCGCAATCCATCTGAAAGTTGTTTAACACCGAAAGGCTTATCATTTGAGCTGCCTCTACCGAATAAATCGTTATCAGGCATATTTATACCGGAAAGCTCCGTCAACGAAGGCATTGTTTCCGAGTCTACTTTAAATCCTACCGGCACATCCAAAACAAGATCGATACTTACCTTTGGATTCTTATTTTTATATTTTTCTTTATACTCCTTATACTTCGTCCCGTTAATCGTAATTTCGTTCATAGAAAGATTATAGGAAAGCTGTAAATCCTTCGGGTATTCGTTCATAATCTTTGTCCAAGTAGTTTGACTGCCTGCCTCTCCTTCTTTTATCTCAAGCGTTGGGTCGGGCATACTACCCGTAAACGGCTTCTTATTATCCGAAGGGAACGTACCTGCAGGCAAGGCTTTTAATGTAACGATGTTATTTTTATTTACCAACGTCTTTGTTTCGGACGAATTATTCGGTTTATGATACTTAGCCGTTAATTGAACGGTTACTGCCGTACTATCAGGCAGTTCCAAATCGGAACCTGCATAAAAATACATCGGTATTTCTTTCAGTTTTATACCGGCAATCTTTAACTTCGAAGTCAGCGCGGACAAATCCTGACTACTCGTCTCAGGGAAGGAACCGGCTTGATTAGTCGTTTGTTTTAAAGTAATTTCCTCCCAATCAGGCTCAAGTCGAACGGTTCCTGAAAAATTTATATCTTTGCCTGTCTCTATATTCTTCAAGGTAAAGGTAGTACCATTATCATTCGGTAAAATCATCTGTGTTTTTAAATCAAACTCGGCCAGACTCTCAATATTTAAATCGAAATTACTTCCGCTCTGATAAGTAGACTCCGATATCCCGGAAGGGAATTCCCGCTCTTGTTCCGATATGTGAAAACACGTAGAAGTAAGTTTAATCTTTATCGAATTATCAGTCGGCAATCCATTGTTAAGATTTACTTTTGCAGATACTGTTTTAAACTTTATCTTTTTAACCCAGTTTTTCATATCGGGCGGAACATTCTGTTTTCCATTAACTGTAAGATCGGAAGGATTTTTTAGTGTAATTTCTTTAAACTTCTTAATATCAAGGGCTAGAGTAACAGGCAGGCGGTCATGTTTCGTATATGTTGCATTATTCAGCTTTACTTTAAATACAGGCGTATAGGAAAGCCGCTGCTTATTCAATTTTTGATTTTCCAGAGAAATATTACTTCCTAACGGCCGGTAATCCGAAGGGCTAATAAGGAAGCCGTCCGAGCCGCTTTGTTTTACCTCCATTTTTTCTTTTATTACAATGTTTTCCCACCCGTCCGGCATTTGCGTGGAAAGCTTCATCGAACCTTCGGCAATCGTTGCCTTTTCAAAATCGGCAGGCAATGTCAGCGGCACAGATTGAGCCGGCAAATTAACATCAATGTCATCAGCAGAAGTTACACCCGTCGCTTTTTCTATTACGCCTTCCAGACTAGTGTCGAAAAAAATGTAGCCGGAACCGCTCGTAAGATTTAGAGTCAATTGAAAACTTACCGTGTTGTTTATAGTAATACCGCCTAATGGAAATTCAATATTCTGTCCGGATATAGTTTCCGCAACAACAGAACGTCCATTACTTTTCATCTCTGCTGCAGTAATTGCATAATGTACGGTCGAAGAATTCAATGATAATTTGAGTTTTGCACCATCTTTAAAAGCGATCGTCTTAAACCCTTGAAATTTAACATTAACTGCCGGAAGCGGATATGAGGAAGAAGGAAGCGTACCTGACAAAATAGCGACCTTAGGAGTTATATTACCCGTATTAAACTTGGTAAGTAATTTCTGATTGATCGATGACACATCTATAGAAATATCTTTACTTTGCCGTAAGTCGGGAACGGAAATAGTCTTGCTAAAATTGTGTGAAAAAGCGGCGTTATTGCCCGATCCGCTGTTTCCCAGAGGATCTCCATTAAAATACTTGCTTATATCAAGCTCCAAAGTTTTGAGCGGATAATGCATTAAATAATGGAGTTTATCATCTTGGCCGGATTGATACCGATACAGCCGAGCGTTTTTTGGTACGAGGTTTTCAAATTTTTTGAAGACTTCATCCTCAGTAATACTTTTTGACCCCAATGGAAAATAAACCTTAGGATTCGCTTTCACTCTAACGCTTGAAAAAGGCTGCAACTTGCACGTAACGGTAAAAATCAACGCAATAAGCACGCTGATCCACATAAAATATTTGCTATATTTATAAGACATAATACTCCTCCTCTTATTTTACAAATATGACGATGCCGAAACCACACCGATCCGTAACAGATGCAGCAATATTCTTGGAGTTTATCACGTTATCTGCCGAAAAACAAGGCAAAAAAAAGGAGTCGGCTTAAAAAAGCCAACTCCTTTTCCTATATCAATGCATAGAGCGTGGTTAATTATTCGTTTTTACCTTTTCTTCCGTAACATAGCTGTTTTCAAAGCCTTCAATCTTTTTGATGCTGTTCAACCAGTATTTTGCCTCAGTGTTATTACTAAAGGGGCCGACTCTTACGCGGTGTGTTAATCCGGTAACAGTTTCTTTTGTAAAAATTTCAACCTTCATGTGTTGTGCGGCAAGTTTTTCTCGCGCACGTTCCGCATTAATTCTGTTTGCAAACGAAGCGGTTTGTACCCAATAAAGGGTTTGAACCTGTGGTGCAGTGGGTTTTGTCGGCGCTTTTGCCTTAGGTTTAACGGTAATGGCAATATTCGCCTGCGTAGACTTCTTCTTTTCCACTGCCGGTTTCGACGGAGTTTGTACTGTGGAATTTACCCGCGGTTGTGCCGCTGTCGGGGTCTCTTCTTTCTGTACTGCAGAATGCTGCGGTTGTTCTTCCGGCTGTGCCGGAGCAGTCTCAATGCCGATTTGCTCCGCCAATTCTTTAGGAAGACCGGAAACGTCGGCAGTTCCTGCCTGCACAGTTAAATCGGAAACATCGATGCCGCTTGTTTGGCTGTTCTGACCGTCGGTTGAAACGATATTTACATTATTTAAGTTGATAATATTTCCTGTGGCCGTGGGAGCATCCCTATCCAGCGCGGCAACCCTATCGGGATCTCGTGCCCATACATCAGGATCTACATTAGCGGCGTTTCCGGTCATTTCATAAGGAACAGTTTCCCCGCCTGCTTGTGCGGTTGCGCTATTCCGTGACGGTGAATATAAAAACAGTGCAATACCGAAAATAATCAATACGAATAAGCTTACCGAAAGGATAACCCATAAAATTTTCTTTTGTTCCATAGCTGTCCTCAAAAACCCTTTTCGCGCAGCACACGCTCGATTTTTTTCCGTAAAGACTGCACGGAACGAGCATTCGCTACGCTTACAATATCGGCATTTTGCAAAAGGTATTGAGCAAAGAAATCTTTTTGCTGCAAAAAACGGGCAATTAATCGGAAAAACGACAAGTTATCCCGTTTTTTACCTCGGATAAGCCTGATAAAAAACGGCGCTTTAATGTAAAGAATAAACGAGCATGCCGATATTAAAGACGTTTTATGCAATGTCGGTGCATTGAGTACAACCGGACGGTTAGGCTGTTCGGTCAAAGCGTTTTCAATAAAGCTGCGGATACGTACTTCAATTTTAGGAAGGATAAAAGATTCATGTTCGGCCAGCAACGCCGGTTCCGAAAAAAGCAGAACGCTTAATGCCCTTCTATCCAATAAGCCGTCTTGTCCCCGCAGGTGTAAACCTCGCTTTGCAGCATGAGGGGAGAAACGTGTTATCACCGCCTCGCTTTGCTCCTGCAGAACCGTATGTGCAACCTTATCGGCATCGATAACGGCATATCCTTTTTCTTCAAGAAAATCCGCAACAATGTTTTTCCCCGCACAAGACTGCCCAGCCAGTCCGATAAGATTGGCTAGCTTTTGTGCCATTCGTTCCTCCGGCTAAAAAAAATCCGCAAGCAGCTATGCCGCCTGCGGATTTCTCATACTGCCGGTCAATATACATCGTATCTCAACCGGCAGTATTCAAACTTATTTTGTTATTTAATCAGGATAAATTCGACACGGCGATTTTTCCACCAGTTGTCTCTGTCCGAAAGCGGTGCGATCGGCTTCGTACCACCGATACCGACGGACGACAGTCTGCTGCGGGATACGCCTTTTTCAATCAGGAATCTACGAACGGCATCGGCGCGTGCTCCCGAAAGCGGAATAAGATCTTCTCTTTCTTCACGTTCCGTTCCGCTCACATTGTTTGCATGTCCTTCAACCTGTACCTTGTAGTCGGGAAACTTATTTAAGATCTCCGCAATACGAGTTAACACCTTGATATTCCGGTCAACAACATTTTTCTCAAGCCCTTCAAAATCTGCTGCATTCTTTCTAAAGATAATAGAAGGAACTGCAATCTTTAACTTGTCGCCGTCGCGGATAACCAATACATCAATCGGAATATACCCCTTTACAACAGAGGTCAGTCCGACTTCATCCGTTACGGTAAAGGTATACGGGTAGTCGGTAGCCGATTGTACGGTTTCGCCCTTTAACGAACGCCCATCCCACACAATTTGTTCGGTTATCTTATCCTTCCCACCGGTACTCCAGAACAGCTTATTGCCGGTGTCTTCCGGTTCACGGATTTCAAACGACCACTGTTTTAACTGCGTATCCGATTTTGCGGACAGGTTAATAAAGAGCTCGTCTTCGTTACCATCGTTATCCGGGCTAAAATACTTAGGCGACAGCTTAACGCCAAGCTCAGGTGCTTTTGTCGAAGAGACAAACGGAGCGGTACTAACGGCCAACTCATCCCCCTTCGTATAGCTCAACGAAAGCTCCGCGATAAAGGTACCGGATATAACCCTGCCGGAGTCGGTTTTGCCATCCCACTGAATGGAAGAAGCAAACGCATTGCCTTTTTCCGATGACCATGTCTTTACCGGAGCTGCCGTATTGTTATCTGCCGGTTTTATAACAACCGACCATGCAGCCAGTCCGTCTTTAATCGTCGTATGAACGGTCAAGTTCTGCGTATCTTTTACCCCATCACCGTTGGGCGAAAATGCCGACAATTCCGCAGTGATATAGGCTTTGGGAACACGCGAGTCAATCACAATATTGTCGAGAGACTTGATTGTCCTATTGCCTGCCGGATCCTGTGCAAAAATAGTATAGCGGTAAGTTCCGTCGGGAACTTTATTTCCCGAAGCATCGGTTCCATCCCACACAAAATCGGCAGCTTGTCCTTCCCACGTAAAGATCCGCACTTCCTTATTACCGGCAGCGGTAATACTGCCCGTCCACAGGTTTTCTACAGAAGCTTTTTGCGCTACGGGTAAATTCGGGCGTTTTGCCGTACTATCCGTCGAGAACACCAGATACGGCGCCGAAATTTCCACCTCAGGATATTCCGTATCAAGTGTAATTCCGGAAACGGTTGATTTAGCCGTCTGTCCGTTTGCAAGTGTTACATCAATCACGGCAGAATACGTACCGTCTGAGCAAAGCTGTCCTTTTGCATCCCCCGTGTCCGCAACACCGTCCCAGCTGATAGAAGCGGGAGGAGTACCGTTTCCTGAAAGTGTTTTTACGGAAACCCCGGCTTTATCGTATATACCAAAGGTGTAAGACGCTACCGCGGTACTCGATTTCATGTTAGGTGTGAACATGATGGTATCCTGTACGCCGTCGTTATTGGGCGAGAATGCCGACATGTTTGCAGATAAAATGACATCGGCCTTTTCGGTATTCAGCTCAACCGAAACAGGCTCGGAATAACCGGTATTGCCGGCATCGTTTTTACCTACTAAGCGATACGCGTATTTTCCGTCTGCGAGCAAGGCGCCGGAGTTGTTCCGTCCGTCCCAAGCAAAACTTGCAGCATTATCTTTTGTAATCGCGAAGCTGCGTACCGGCTTACCGCTCATATTTCCTGCACCGTCAAGTGCATAAATTTCGGCTATCCAAGTATCACCGGTACTCATTTGCTGTGTAAAGATAACCGTATCAAGGTTTCCGTCACCGTCAGGTGAGAAAATAGCAGTTGAAGCCGTTACCGTAGCTTTAGGCGCGGTAACATTGAGGGTGAAAACAGGTGAAGTTTCACTCGGTGCATAGCCGTTTACATAACGAGCCGAAAGCATTGCTTTGTAATCACCTTCCGGTAAAACGTTTCCGTTTTTATCTTTTCCGTCAAAGGTGATCGCTGCAATACGGGCATCGGTTATTGTATGTACCGTCGTTCCCTTTGCATTTTGAATATCGATTTTCCATTCCTGCAGGCCGGTCTGAATCGGAATTGCCGGTGATAAAGTAATAGTATCCTTTACGCCGTCTCCGTTCGGAGAAAAGGCATTGGTACTAATGGAAATACCGACTGAAGGTTTAATGGTGTCTACGATGATATTGGAAACCGATTGCGAGGCGCTGTTTCCGGCGCGGTCGGTAGCGGCAATTTTGTAGGTATAAATACCGTCAGGAATAAATCCGCCTTCATTGTTCTTTCCATCCCAGACAAAGTCGGAAGGAGCTGCTTTTACGGTATCGACAGTACGTACAACGTGATTTTCAGCGTCGGTAACGGTTGCCGTCCACTTATCTTCAAGGGAACCGCTCTGCTTGATAAGGAACGTATCTTTGTTTCCATCCCCGTCGGGACTAAAAATCAACGCATTTTGACCGGAAGGAGGTGTAACGGTAATAACCGGCGGCGTATTATCAACCACTACGGCATAACGTTCCGTTTTTGCCGTGTTGTTATTATCATCGGAAGCCGTAAGTGTAAAATAATAAGTTCCGTCGGGCGCTACTGCACCGGAATCAAGCATACCGTCCCACCGCAGCGTTTCCGGTATTTCAACGCCGGACTTCGGCTTTGTCAGAAGTTTCCAGAAAGATTTGCCGCTCAGCTCCGGACGGACTTCCTTATTCGCAATTGTACGGACGACTTCCCCTTTTTCGTTTTCAAAAGTACACTCCCATGCCATCACATAGCGCTGATCGGTAATCGACAGCGGGAACTCGAGCACGTCCTGCACACCGTCGCTATTGGGAGAAATATATTTTGTTTCGGGATAATCAATATTGATAACCGGAGCTGCCGTATCGGTCTTACCGACCTTTACATTTACACCTGCGCCGATTGCCCAGATATTATTATAAAAAGGTTTAACGGCAAACTGCGGCGTAATATCGCTCTGTTCCCATGCATTTGATTCGCTTTTATCTTTTGAATTCAGCTTAATTGAAACGGCAAGTCCGAATGAGGGTATATAAGTTTGCCGGTGATTCAGTGTTTCCACAAGATTGAAGTTCCACCCTGTTTTAAAGGTAACCATGTCGGCAAACTTCATGTGTAAACCGGTATCAAAAACAATGTTTTGAAAGGTCGGGAAGGACAAATCAAAAGCCATACCAAGCTTAAAGTTCTTTACCGATACAAAAGTGGTGGCAAACCCTACCCGCGGAGTAAACATACCGGGGAAGCCGCTCGTTTTATTCAATCCTTTTATACCGCCCTTACCGGCATTATAGGGTTTACCCATTCCGGTAATTGAAGCGCCGATCTTTGAATCTTTCGCAAATCCGAGATCGCCGAGCCGGTACAGCACGCCGAGATCGGCTCCGAGTCCCCAGCCGGTACCGAAGATACCGTATAAACCGATACCGAGCGCCAAATCATCGGTTAAATCTTTTGAATATGAAAGCCGCATCGAACCGGCAGTACCCCATGGAAGTGAAGCAAACGACGAATTAAACAAATGAACATCGGCAGCAATCACACCCCATCGGGCAGGGTATAAGAAGTCGATGTTCGCCAGATGCCCCCTTACTCCTAAATCGCCTGCGGTATTTTTATTAAAGCCGATAACGGCGGCATAGGAAAGATCAAAGGTAATCCTCTGCACATAGGCCGAAAGTGCGGGGTTTGTTGCCAATTCAGCAGGATTTCCATCCCCGAACGGTCCCCCGGTAGCGCTTGCCTGACCGCCCAATAAGTCGGGGGAAAAGAACGTATTGGCGGACTCTCCTCCCGCAGGCGGGTTATAAGCAAACAAGAATGTATATGCGCCCAATAACGCACACAAAGTGAATACAACTCGTTTCACACAATCCTCCTAAATTACATATAGAACATCCCTAAAGATTAAACGATTTTTTAGAAATGCTCACCATATTATTGGAAACCTCTAAAAAGTTCAGTTTTTTAGAAGTATTCTTTTGATGTACCTTGCCTATTTTAAAACGGAAAACGGATTGATTAAGCTTCCGTTTTTATAAATAGACAAATGTAAATGCGGCCCGGTGGAATACCCCGTATTGCCGACGGCACCGACAACAGAACCCTGCGTAACGTATTGCCCCCGCTTTACATAGATTACTGATAAATGTCCGTAGAGCGACTGATACCCCCGATCATGGGTAATAATGATATAATTTCCGAAAATACGGTTAAATCCCGTTTCAGCGATTTTGCCGTCTAATGTCGCTTTTACCGCAGTACCGGTCGGTGCGGCTAAATCGATACCTGAATGAAAGCTTCTGGCTCCTGTAAAGGGATCGCTCCGATATCCGAACGGTGAAGTAAGTCTACCGTGTATCGGATAAATAAACAGTTCGCCAAGCGCTTTTCGCAGCTCAAAAGATGAAAGCGACGCACCGGGAATAAAAAGCTTTTGCCCGACTGACAGAGTTTCCTGCGTTAAATCGTTTGCATCAAGTAACGCCGTAACACTTACCTTATGTGCCGCAGCGATACCCGCAAGGGTTTCGTTCTTTTTCACCGTATACAAAAGGCCGTCCGTCGAAGGTATACGCAATACCTGTCCCGTACTGATTCGGCGGGCGTTATCGATGTTATTTACCGACAGCAGCGTCCCGAAATTCCGCAACCCTGCACGGAAAGCAATACCGCTTACAGTATCACCCTTTTTTACCGTATAATCTTTAAACGTAACCGTCGAAACATAACCGTCCAAAGTAAGAGCCGCTTCTTGATCGGTAAAGCTTTCCTGTTCCGGAAAAACATAAGAATGCAGCGCACGTCCGAACGAAGGCTCCTCACTAAAGCTCATTGTCCGTATGGAATAAGCCCCTGCCCCATTGTGTAAGAACGGAACAGCCAAAATCGCATACAAGATACTGAAAATCAGCAAAAAAGGCAAAGGGTTAAACTTCAGCAACAGTGCAGCTTGGTTAAAAACAGCCGATGGCTTTGTATGTGTATCCGATACACTACTGCCGCCAAACCCGGAGAAAAAACGCATGTCGGCAGCAACCGCTGTTTGCCGAGTCGGCCTCCCCGTATATTCGTTTCTATGCTTTACCTGAACGGCAAATAGCATAGGATCGTTTTGCAATATATCCATATCGGACGCTTGATACGTTATTATATCCATAGTTACACTATCGGCAAAAAACCGGAAGACCAAAGAGCTCTAACGAGCGCGATATTGAAACCTATGTGTACAAACAACGAATAACAGCGTCCGTTACCGATTTTTCAATTATTATTCTTTTGGCTGATTATCCGACTGCGGCGTATCGGCAGCTCCCGTCTGTCCGGACACAGCCGATAGTTTTCCGCCTAAGAATCCCGCAAGCAATGATTTTACATTAAAACCGGCAGCCTCGCTCGTACCGTCAAAAATTTGATTCGCAGTCCCGATAATATCCTTCATAAGCTTGGTATTATTTCCGTCGCCGTACATTACAATCTTTTCTATCTTTGCAAGCGGTTCGGCAAGATTTTTTGCAACAGCAGGCAACGCATTAAAATACATTTCCAAAACAGCCGCCTCCCCCATCTTCTTCATGGCTTCGGCTTTTTTGTCAATACCTTCAGCTTCACTCAATACCTTCGCCTTCATACCCTCGGCCTCGGCAAGGGCAGTCAGTTTTATTGCTTCCGCTTCGGCTTCTCCTTTTGCACGGATACCCGCCGCTTCCTGTTCCGCAATATACCGGTCAGCTTCCGCCTTTGCCTTAAATGCCTCCGCCTGTTGCTTTTGCTCATACGCTGCGGCTTCCGCTTCTTTTTTACGGGTATAAAGATTTGCGTCCGCCCTTTGTTCGGCTGCAAACTTATCCGCTTCGGCTTTTTTCTTAATCTGGGCATCAAGAGATTGTTCCATCGCCTCGGCTTCTTTCTGTTTAAGAATAATAATCTGCTCTTGTTTAGCGATTTCGGCTTTTATCGTATTTTCTTCAATTGTTTTACGTTGCTCCTGCTCTTGGATTTTCCCTGCCGCAGCCGCTTCGGCTTCCTTGGAATCGCTCAGCTTTTTTAATTCCGCTTTTTTAATCGCCAGCTGATTTTCCCGTTCCGCAATTTCCTGATCGGCTCTAACCTTCGCTTCATTCGCTTTGCTGTTTGCATTCGCTTGAGCCATTGCAATATCCCGTTCCGCCTCCGCACGGGCAATTTGCGCGGTTTTTCTTATTTGTTCGATGTTATCAATACCGAGATTAGTGATCACCGATTCGCTATCCGTAAAATTTTGCACATTGAATGAAATAATATCGAGCCCCATCGACGCTAAATCCGGTTCCGCATTGTTTTTTACCAATTCCGCAAATTTTTGCCGGTCATTTACCATCTCCTGTAAGCTCATTTTTCCGACAATTTCGCGCATATTACCTTCAAGTACCTCACGGGCAATAGCTCCGATATTTTCAGACGGCAAATTCAAAAAATTCTTTGTTGCGTGCTCAAGCTTTTCTCTCTCTATTGATATTTTAATATTAACAATAGCGTCTACCATGATATTGATATAATCCGCAGTCGGCACCGACGATGAGGTTTTAACATCTATCGGAATAAGCCCCAATGCCAGCGAATCTTTTCGTTCAAAAAACGGAATTCGTATACCCGCCCGACCGATTAAAAAGCGCTTTTGTTTTTTTAATCCTGATATGATGATCGCTTCATCAGGCGCAGCTTTTACATACCCTGTAAGGATGATGATAATAAGAGCCAATACAAGACATCCGAGCGCAATATATATACCGATAGTCATAAACACCTCCCATAAAAAGTCAAGAAGAAAGTATCAACTTTCGATTGACTTTTTACGCACGTTCGTAACGAAGTGAGAACGTACAAATGATATACAAGTTTGCGCACCGCAAACTTGAGTAAATAAAAGCCGTGCCATTTGTACGGCTTTTATTTTACACTCCTTTTCTATGAATATATATCTCTTTTACCTTGAGATATTTAGGAATCCGTCTTTTTTCCACCAAGCAGTCCGAACAAGAACGCACCGATAATGGCCGGAATAAGCCACGCAACGCCGATACTTGAAAGCGGCAACTTTTGCAACAGCGCAGTTAACCCTCCGAATGATACAGGCATCGCGCCGAACAGTCTAAGAAAATCATTTATAATACCTTCGGTTGAGGCAAAGGCCTGCAAACAGCTCACTAAAAGTGTACCGACCGTTCCGCCGACATAGTAGTACCGGTTGGGGATATAATCATCCAAAAGATTCATGATCGTTAAAAGAATGCAAACGGGATAGAGCGCTTCAAGGAGCGGAACCGAATAGCGGATAATATTCTCTACTCCATAGTTGGCAAGCCAGCAGCTAAATACCGACACGACAATGACAATTGCTTCATAAGAAACTTTATTATGGAATAATTTCTTAAAAAAATGCCCTGCGGTGGCGGTTAAACCGATTGCGGTGGTAATACAGGCAAACGCAATCGAAAGCG